>JAKSQA010000099.1 GCA_024404335.1 Mailhella sp. | reverse complement strand
CGCTCATATATACTCCTTAAGGGCATGGGACTGCGTGCGCGCCCCTATGGCCCGGATTCGTCGATGCAGGCCGCGCATTCCATACGGCAGTCTTCCTGACCGGGGTCTACGGGCACATGGCCTTCCGTGCCGCGCGGATGCCCGAAAGCACTGCGCCGAATCAAATCTCGCGTATCCGCCAGATGCTGTACGAAACGTCCGTATCGTACACATCCGTCCCCTCATGGCGCTTCACCGCATCCACGATGCGCGCGGTCAGGGGGAGCACCGCGATCTCATACAGCGTCTTCGCGGAAACCTGGGCGAGCATCATGTACGCCATTTCGGAAACAGGCATCAGCCCGAGGAAGGCGCACGGGAGGAATACTGCGGAATCGGCGCTTTCCCCCACGATTGTGGAGACGACGGCGCGCAGGGAGAAATGGCGGCCCTGCGAGGCGACCTTCATCGCGCTCATGATGCCCGCATTGAGAAACGATCCCACAAGGAAGGCGAGGAAGCTCGCAGCAGCCACACGGGGAGCCAGACCGAACACGGCATTGAAGTGCTCCGCCCCCGTCCAGAAGGAGGCTCCGGGCAGAAGCACGGCGAGCTGAAGCACCGCGACCACGAAGAAATTCATGGCGAAGCCCGTCCAGATGATCAGCCTGGCCCTGCGCCAGCCCCATACCTCGGCAATGCAGTCGTTGATGATGTACGATATGGGGAAGACAAGCACCGCCGCGGGGAGCACGAAGGGCCCGACCTGGAGCAGCTTGGCGGCAAGGAGGTTCGAAAGGATGAGGCATACGCAGAACAGCAGCCCCAGCACCATGAACGCGGGAGAGAATACGGTGTTCTTCATCTTGTTTTTTACGTGGTTCGCAAGCACACGGTTTGTCTGTTGTTAATGAAGGCGCCGCCCGCTATGGCGGCATGGCGGGGTTATGCCCCTTTTTCCCGCCGAATGCAACGGGCGCGGGCCACGCATGCCGGAACACTCCTGTGGCGGCAGACCGCTCCGGAGCCATGTCAGACTTCGCCTGCCGGCACGATGAACGAACTCACGTCCTGTCATTCTGACGGAAAATTCCGATACCCCAACGGGCTGCGCTGCTGCTGAAAAGGTCTCTGTGAATTTCCAATACAGAGAACATCAGACCGTGAAATACGTCTGCTTCCTGCTCCTGGGCTGATCCGGGATGCTCATTGCAAGCCTCTTCTCTGCGAGGAGCGGCTGCACGTATTTGCGCATAGCGTAGCTTACGGTTTCAATCTTCAGAAATGCTGCTATTTCATCACGAGTTCTCGGCTTTCGGCAATATTCCAGAAGGTTGTCAGCAGCGCCTCCAAGCGCATCCGCTTCCTTTGCTTTGGATGAGTTGAAGAAGGTCACTACGAACTCGTTGCGACGGCTTTCGAATACGGGTGCGGGCAATCCCGCCTGCGCCATCTCCTTATACATCGTCGGAATGCCGGAATATCTGTTCTCCGTATTCAAGAGGAACTCCGACATCGTCGCAAGGGCCGGATTCCGCAGGGCCGAACGTGCATGACCAAGATCTTCCACCGTCATTCTTCCGTAAAGTCCGCCCGGACTATGAATTTCCAACCGATCTGAGAACATGCACACCTGAATTGGAGTACCCTCCGTATGTATGCTGTAGTCACGATGGATGAGCGCGTTCAGCAATGCTTCCCGAACAGCTGGAAGAGGATATTCGAACCTGTCGCCTCTGGAGCCGTTATCCCTAATATATGTGCTGCATCTCATATTGCGCCGACAGAATGAAAGTGCCCCTTCAAGCATTTCCGGCAGAACCCCTTCGATGCGCCTGTTATCCAGAAAGCGGCTTCCGGATTCCGTAACATCTCCTATTTCAGTCCCCTGAACCACGATGGCGGTGATGGCAAGCTGCGGATAATATCCCTGTGGATATAGAGCGAAATTCAATATCGCGCTAAGTGTCGGAACACCTTTCCGTGTAACTGCAAGCATTTCCATCATCTGATTTTCTGAAAGCTGGGCAAAGCCCGGCTTATCCCGCTTCATCCTATTCAGATAGGCACCCAGCCTGTCCGCATCGAGCATATCCGTCGCCGCATTCTCACAGATGCGCGTATCATCATGTTTACGCTTTCTGAAGGCCTCGAGCGCGTATATTTCATACTCGCTCATAGGAAGATCAGCATCACCTACGCGGACATACGAGCCTTTATAACGGCCGGCCCCGCCATAGAAGCATGGGCGTTCGGAGACATCCAGCGGAGGAATCTCGACAGCGCAGATGGAAACTCCCTGGAATTCGGCAATAGTGAAAACCGCCCTTACCTGCGGCACCATCTGATTGCACTGCTCAGTCACCTTCTTCTGAAGATCATTCAGGTCATACACACCGACCGGAGCAAATCCAGACGCCTCATCGATGCCGAAAACTATCACTCCTCCGCAGTCCTGATTTGAAAACGACGACAGCGTGTCGTAGAGGCGTTTCGGACAGCCGGAATGCGAAGATTTCACTTCTACGTTCTGTTTTTCAGTTTTAAGTGAACAAATTTCAGTTATCAGATCGACAAGTTCATCATTTGACATAACAATTACCCCATTTAGGTAACAATTTACTTAAATAAGGTAACTCCTTCAAGAAAAATCTGACTTCCCGAGGCATATCCGCACCCTGCTGCCCCTTGGCCGGCAGGGAATAGACATCCCGGAACATCCCTATGGCGTCATGCCTCCTGCGCACAAGGCTTCTCTTGCCAGAAGCCGCCCCCGCCGCTACAAGAGGGAGAGGAGGCAGACAATGATCGCCAAAGCACGTGCCGACCAGCTCGTCTTCGAACAGGGGCTGGCGGAAAGCAAGGAACAGGCCCGCAGGCTCATCATGGCCGGCAAGGTCACGCTCGCTCCCGACGAGGAGCACCCCGAACGTCAGCCGGAGGTCGTCTCGAAGCCCGGCCACCCGTACAGAATCACCACGAAATTCCAGCTTGCGGGCGTGGAGCGCTTCGTCAGCCGCGGCGCCTACAAGCTCCTCACCGCCATCGAGCAGTACCATATCGACGTGACGGACTTCGTCTGCCTTGATGCGGGCGCCTCCACAGGCGGCTTCACCGACTGCCTGCTCCAGTACGGCGCGAAGCGCGTCTATGCGGTCGATGTCGGCCACGCCCAGCTTCACGAGAAGCTCCGCGCCGATCCGCGCGTGGTCTCCCGCGAGGGCATGAACCTCCGCACCGCGCCCGACGACCTCATCACCGAGCCTGTCGACCTCATCGTGGCCGACCTTTCCTTCATCTCCCTCACCATGGTGCTGCCCCACTGCCTGCGCTGGCTGCGCACCGGCGGATATGCCGTGTGCCTCATCAAGCCGCAGTTCGAAGTCGGGGCCGGCCAGACCGTCAAGGGCGTCGTGAAGGACGAGGCCCTGCGGCAGGAGGCCGTCGACCGCGTCATCGCCTACATGGAACGCGAGGGGCTCCGCCTTATCGGCGTCACCCCGGCTGCGATCAAGGGCCCCAAGGGCAACCAGGAATACCTCGCCTACTGGGAAAAGATCTGACGGAGGCCTGCGCCCCGCCGCCAAGGAGTGACCCCATGAAGGACCTCGCCGCATTCGAACCGAAGAGAATCCTCGTATGCCAGCAGCGGCAGATAGGAGACGTGCTTCTTGCCACGCCCGTGTTCGCCGCGCTCAGAAAGCGCTTCCCCGAGGCGGAGCTCCATATCATGACGGAGCCGAAGTGCGAGCCCCTTCTCCGCGGCAACCCCGACATCGACGTGTTCCACCTCATCGACAAGAAGGGAGGACTCCTCAGGCAGCTCGCCTTCTACCGGAGCATAGCCGCCCTGGGGATCGACCTCGTCGTCAATCTCCAGCAGCTTCCCCGCTGCCGCATGCTGACCATGCTGAGCGGCGCACCCGTCAGGCTGTCGTTCTCCACATCGTTCCTTAAGGACCTCATCTACACCCATACCCGCCCGGAGAAGAAAGGCTACGCCTGCATGTCGAAGGTGGCGCTTCTCGAAGGCCTCGGCATCACCTGGAACGGCGAGCCTCCGCGGATATTCCTTTCCGACGGGGAGATGGCCGCGGCCCGCGCCCTGCTCGCATCCTGCGGCATGAAGCCCGGGGAGCGGCTCATCACCATCGACGCGACGCACCGCAGGGCGTCGAAGCGCTGGCCCGGGGAATCCTACTCGGAGCTCATGCGCATGCTGGCCGGGCATGACCCGTCGCTGCGCTTCATGCTTCTCCGCGGGCCGGGCGAAGATGACGAGCTCGCATGGCTCCGCAGCAGCTGCCCTGCGGCCGACCGCTTCATCATCCCCGACGAGGTTCCGGACATCCGCATTTCCGCCGCGTGCATCCGCCTCGCAGCTCTCCATATCGGAAACTGCTCATCCCCCCGCCACATGGCCGTCGCCGTCGATACGCCGAGCCTCGTCATCCCCGGCGCCTCAGGGCCGGGGTGGACCTACCCGGGCCCCATGCACGAAAGCCTCGCCCCCGACCTTCCGTGCATCCCCTGCGACAGCACGGAATGTGACGATATGCGCTGCATGACGCTCGTACGGCCCGAAGCTGCCTTCGAGCGTGCCTGCGCGCTCATGAAGACGGGCCCCGGCCCGCTCTGATACGGGCGGCAATGCGCAGGGTCGGGCCCGGCGTTTCCCGGCGGCCGCTCTGCGGTTCACAGGGGTGGGATGGTATATCACATGATGAAAAAGCCGGAGATCTCCGGCTTTTTTCTTTGGGTCAGCGACGAACAGGGGAATCCGATTTCCCTGTCAGACAGGCCGACGCCCCTTTCCCGAAGCGGCGGAAGCCGGTTCGGGTTCCCTAG
>JAKSQA010000098.1 GCA_024404335.1 Mailhella sp. | reverse complement strand
AGTATGGCGGCGGATTTCCACTCGCCATGAGAGAAGTGATGCGCATCGGGCGGCATGATGCTTCAGAGGGAGGCTGCAGGTGTTTTTCCGGTACGGTTCCGTGGAGACGGAATATCTGAAGGCAAAGGATAAGAGGCTGGGCGAGGTGATCGAACGCCTGGGGCATCTTGAGCGCACCGTTGATGAGGATCTGTTCACATCGGTGGTGCACAGCATCGTCGCGCAGCAGATATCCTCGAAGGCGCTGGATACCGTCTGGGGCAGGATGCTGGAGCGGTTCGGAAGCATTGATGCGGAACGGCTTGCATCGGCGGCGACGGAGGAGATACAGGCCCTGGGAATGTCCTTCCGGAAGGCGGAGTACATCAGGGATTTCGCGGAAAAAGTGCGTTCGGGCGTTTTTGATCCCGAGTCCGTCAGGGAGATGTCGGACGAGGAGGCTGTCAGAGCCCTTTCGGCGCTGAAGGGCATAGGCGTATGGACGGCGGAGATGCTCCTGCTGTTCTGCCTTCAGCGGCCCGACATACTCAGCTATGACGATCTGGGCATCCGGCGCGGTCTTCGGATGGTGTACCGGCACAGGACGGTCGACAGGAAGCTCTTTGAGAAGTACAGGCGCCGCTACAGTCCGTACGGAAGCGTGGCGAGCCTCTATCTGTGGGCTGTCGCCGGCGGAGCGGTTCCTGAGCTGAAGGACTGTGCTCCGGCCGGGGCGGCGAAGGGGAAGGGAAGCCGTTCCCGGAGCAGATGAAGGATCGCGGATGATGCGGCTCGGCGGGCGGCAGGCCCATGCCTCTCTCCCATGCTGCAGCCGTCCATGACGTCCCTCTCGCCGGGGAAAAGAAGAAAGCCGCACCGGATCGGTGCGGCTTTCTTTTATGCGGCGTATTCGCGGCCCGAGCGTATCGGGGGCGATGCCTGAGTCAGGCATGGAGCATGCCCGGCGCGGTTCCTACTGCTTCAGGTACATGGGCAGCCAGGTGATGATCTGGGGGAAGAGGATGATCATCACGATGCCGACGACCTGGCAGCCGATATACTGGAACATGCCCTTGTAGATGTCGATGAGCTCCCAGTGCGGTACCGCGCCTTTAATAAAGTACGCTGAGAGTGCGACCGGCGGCGAGAGCCAGCTGGTCTGCAGGGTCACGGCGAACACGATGCAGAACCACAGCTTGTCGAAGTGGAGGGCTTCAACGGTGGGGAGGATCAGAGGCATGAAGATGAGCACGATCGGGATCCATTCCATAGCCCAGCCGAGCAGGAAGATGGAAACGAGGATCAGGGCGAGCATGATCATCGGAGGCATGTCGAGGCTGACGAGGAAGCGGGACAGCCAGGCGGCGGAGCCGAGGCGGCTGAACACGGCGCCGAAGAAGTTGCAGGAGGCGATCATGATGAGGATCATGGCCGTCATGTTGGCCGTCTTGAAGAGGGCGTCCTTGAGGACGAACCAGGAGAAGCGGCGGGAGATGAAGAGGAGCAGCAGGGCGCCGAACGCACCGCAGGAAGCGGCTTCGGTAGGCGTTGCGATACCGGCGAGGATGCAGCCCAGGGTGGAGCCGATGAGGGCGATCAGAGGCATGACGCCGACGACCATGTCCCTAAGGGCGACCCACACGCTCGGCGGCCACATTTCCTTCGGAAGGGCGGGACCCTTGGAGGGATTGATGGCGCAGCGGAGCAGCGAGTAGCCGATGTAGATGCCGGCGAGCATGAGGCCGGGAAGGATGGCCGCAGCGAAGAGGTCGGTGACCGGAACGCCCATGATCGGGCCCATGGTGACGAGCATGACGCTCGGCGGGATCAGGATGCCCAGGGTGCCGGCAGCGGCGATGGAGCCGGCGCCCATGCGGATGTCGTATCCGGAGCAGCGCATGCCGGGCTCGGCCATGACGCAGAGCAGGTTAACGGAGGAGCCCACGATGCCGGTGGCGGCGGCGAAGATGGTGCCGGTGCCGATGACGGCGGTGTAGAGGGAGCCGGGAACCCTGCAGAGGAGCATCTGGAACGAGCGGAACAGCCTGTCCATCAGGCCGGCGTTATCCAGCAGGTAGCCCATCAGCAGGAAGGGGGGGATGGCGCCCATGATGGCATCGTTCATGACCTGGTCGAACTGGACGGTAAGCAGGTAGAAGACGAGCTTGCCGCAGCCGATGTAGCCGAACACGAGGCCGGCGAAGATCATGATGAAGGAAATGGGGAAGCCCGTGCAGAAGGCCGCGAACATGCCGAGCAGGGAGATCATGCCCAGCATTTCATTGAAATTCATGGCTTCCATATCAGCATTCCTCCTTGGGTTCGGCCGCAGTGGACCAGAGGTCTTCGCCCGTCTTGAAGCGGTACCAGGCCTTGATGGTTTCCGACACGCCCTGGATCAGGAGAAGGGTGAGGCCGAGCGGGATGGCGAACTTCATGGGCCATACGAGAGGCATCCAGGGGCTCATGATGGAGCGTTCGCCCTTTTCGAAGGAATCAAGGAAGAATTCCCAGCCGATCTTGAGGAACCAGACACGAGCGGGGAAGAAGAAGAACACATACATGAAGATGTCCGTGATGGCCTTCCTGCGGATGGACCAGTCATTATAGAAGAAGTCCATGCGGATGTGTCCGCCGGTCTGGAGGCAGTAGGGAGAGCAGAGCATGAAGTTTGCGCCGAAGAGCATGACGGATACGTCCATGGCCCAGATCGTGGGCGAATGGAAGAAATAGCGCATGACGACTTCGCAGATCAGGGCGCCGACCATGGGGATGAACATCCAGGAGGCTGCCTTGCCGCTCCAAATGCTGACGGCGTCCAGTCCGGATATCATCCGCTTCGCACCGTTCGGCACCTGTGCATAGGCGGAATCAAGTTTCGACATATAAGAATCTCGACTTAAAATTTTGGCGGCTGCCCGCGGTTGGTGCAGCCGCCTGAAAAGGGCGGAAGGCAAGCCTTCCGCCCCAGGGAGCTACGTTGGAATTACTTCACGTAGTCGGTGATGATGCCCTTGTCCATAGCGGTCTTGTTCATCATGTAGTAGATGCCGTTGGCGCGGGTCTGATAGGGAACGGTCATTTCAGCCCAGGCCTTGAGGGAGTTGAAGACCTTGGCATAGAACTCGTCCTTTTCGGCGAACTGCTGGTTCACCTTGAGGGCGGCGGCCATGTAGGCTTCGACGTAGTCCGGGGGAGTGTTCTCAATCTTGACGCCGTGCTTCGTCACGAGGTCCTTGAGGGCCTTGGAGTTGGCGGAGATGTTGTAGAGGCTCATGTCCGCGATGGTGGCGTACATGGAGTCGTCGATGACGTCCTGCAGATGCTTGGGCAGGCTTTCGAACCAGGTCTTGTTGATGATGATGTCACCAATGGAGATAACCTGATGGAGGCCCTGCAGATAGAAGTGCTTCCACACTTCGTGCATGCCGAGGATCATATCGTCGGCGGGTCCGATCCATTCAGCAGCGTCGATGACGCCGCGCTGAGCGGAAGGAACGATGTCGGGTCCAGGCATGGCGACGACGGCCATGCCGAGTTCCTTAAAGGAGAGGGAAGGAACTCCGGGAGGCGAACGGAACTTCACCTTGCGGATTTCGTCGAGGGTCTTGTAGGACTGCTTGAACCAGCCGAAGGGCTCGGGGCCCATGGGCATGACGCAGTAAGCCTTCACGTCGGCCTTGACATACTTCTGATAGTATTCGTTCAGGAGCTTCTGGCCTTCGCCTTCCCAGAGCCAGGAGACGACGGACTGCTGGTCGAGGCCGAGGCCGAGACCGGCGGTGGGAGCAGCGAACAGAACGCCGGCGGGATGCTTGCCGGACCAGTAGTGGGTCCAGGCCTGGCCGCCGTTGACGACGCCCTTGTCGACGACGTCGAGGATGTTGCCACCCTTGGCGATGGCGCCTTCACCGAGTACTTCGACCTTGATCTGGCCGTCGGAGAGACGTTCGATACGGTTGCCGAGGCGGATGAGCACCTGGGAGTAGATGCTGGACACGCCCTGGGCGGCCTGGATCTTGAGTTCGTACTTGGCAGCAGCGTTTGCGGTACCGCCGATGGCGAGCACAGCAGCGGCGGCAAGCATGGCTACGAGCTTCTTCATGAGAACCTACCTCTGTTAGATTGTTGCCGGCCTTGGCATCGAGAGATATCCGATCAGCCGGAAATATCGCAGTTCGGACTGCGAACCTTCTAACTCTGCTTTGTTTTAATCACCAAAAACAGAGGCTAAGTCAAGACGTTTTTTGCGGGAAAAATATATGTAACATACTAAAAAAATTGATAAGAAATTGAGAATTTATGCAGCTTCGCATAGGTACGTCTGCATAGATTTCAAATATGAAGAATATTGATTATGATTACTATATAGCGAAATATCAATGAAATCCGGAAATAATATGCAGGTGTGTGCGAAAATACGACGGTGCGGCGCATCTTGTCGACAGGCGGCATCGGCACACGGATGCTTCGTCAGGAGGAAATCTACGGTGGGAAATTTTCACCTGAATTGAAAAAAAAAGCCCGGATGGACCCGGGCTGGAAACATGCGCGATGATCTGCGGAACGCGGCTGCTCATCCGATATCGGCGTTGGCCGGCAGATCGAGCGCGGCACGGAGTTCAGGGAGGCCCTCGCCCGTCACGACACTGACGGGGAATATCTCCGTGACGCCCGCATGCCTCAGGAAGCGTTCCGCACGCTCGAGGTTGGCCTCCGGACGGTCGATCATCGTGATGACGCCGAGTATGCGCCGGTTGAACATCGTAGTGAACGAGGGGGGGATCTGGCAGGACTTCCTGATGGCGTTCTGGAGGAAGAGTATCGTGCCGCACTCGCCGGACGAGACGATCAGGTAGCGTCGGGCCCACGTGCGCTCAAGGAACTTTTCTCTTCC
>JAKSQA010000097.1 GCA_024404335.1 Mailhella sp. | reverse complement strand
CTTCCCTCTTGTAGTTGGCGGCCTGGTTGAGGGCCAGCTTCATGGACTTCTCGTCTTCCGAGTCCACATGGAAGAGGATGTCGAATTTCATGGTTTGCTCCTTTGTTTATAGTCCGGCACAAGCTCCGGCGTTATACGGTTTCAATGTAGCAGAGAGTGCGGCATCTGCTCAATGATTTTTTTTGCATTTGATTCGAATCAGATAGTTACATACTGCCGCCATATTCACAAGCCGTTCTCCGACTCCATGCCCGGAGGGCATGAAAAAGGCATGCGTCCGCATGCCTTTTCCTTCCGGCATCGTCGGATGCCTTCCGTTGATTTTCCCCGTCAGATGCTCACGGTGCGCAGCCTGCGCTCATCCCCGACGCGCACGGTGAAGCGGCTCGCATCAAGATACTCCAGAAGCGGGATGGCATGCCTGCGGGTGATTCCGAGAAGGTCCTTGAAGGGGCCGACGGAAAGGTCGCTGTTGTCCATGAACCATTCCCGCACGATGGACCTGATCCTCTCCATCTCCGCCGCGTCGAAGTAGAATTCCTCGCTGACCTTCACCAGCTCGCCCTTCTGCGCCAGCACCCTGAGCACGGGCTGCATGGCTTTTTCGGAGATGCCGTTCTCCTCGGCGAACACCGTCACCTTCGGAGGGGTGCGCGGCGTCTCGCGCATGGCGGCCAGGATCCTGGCCGCAAGGGCCTCCTCATCCACCTGCATCTCCACCTTGAAGCCCTCGACCCGGAGGATGTCGCCCTCCTGTACGAGCCTGCCTTCCTTCAGCAGCTGGTTCAGGACGAACATCCCCATCTGCCGGCCCGAGTTCGATGCCGAGCCGTCGAACAGCCAGCCGCGGGCCATGCCCTTCTCCAGCGGATTCTGCCGGTGGAACTCCGCAGCGCGCTCCATGAAGGCCGCCTTGCGCATCTCCAGCATCTCGGCGGACACATAGGAGCGGCTCTCCCTGTGGAAGCAGTACACGGAGCGGCTGCGCGCAAGGGCCTGGACCGCCTTGTCCAGCTTCTTCTCATCAAGGCACGTCAGGGCCGCAAGATGCGCCCAGTCCACGCCTACCGGACCGGCGAAGGCTATCTGCGCCGCAGCGACCTCCTCAGGAGAGGCCGAAGGCATCCCCATGAGGCGAGCCCTTGTCTGCTCCGGTATCCTGCGGAGCTTCACTCCATACGGAACAGGGACAAGCACGGTGCCTCCGGCCGCCGTGCGCAGGGGCGAGAACAGCCTCACCACGCACCGGTCACCGAAGATGCCGGCCATGGGCGTATCGAAGCGCACCTCCGCCAGGCTTGTCCGCCCCGGCTCCAGGACATCCCTGTCGGGGAAGTAGAGTCTGGCCTGCACTTCCTTCGTGCCGTGATGGAAATGGATCTCCTCCCGCTGCTTCAGTCCGCGGGGGGCGGAGGGAAGGCATGTGAGCGATATGAGCCAGCGGTCCGAAGGGAAAAGGGATCCGGGGCGGGATATGATGTCGCCCTTGCGTATGTCCTTCACCTCGAGGCCGGAAAGATTCATGGAGATACGGTGCCCAGGCTCCGCAGAGGCCACCTCGACATCGTGGCTCTGGATGCTCTTGATGCGGGAGCGGAGCCCGGAGGGGACGACCTCGGCCTCATCGTCGGGCCTCGCCCTGCCGGAAACCAGCGTTCCCGTGACGATCGTTCCGTAGCCCCTGATGCTGAAGACCCTGTCGACGGGAAGGCGCAGGATATCGCTGCTGCCGCGGGGGCTCAGCGATGCGGTCTTTGCTGCGATCTCCGCCTTCAGCGCATCCAGCCCGTCACCCGTCACCGAGGAGACCGGTATGATGGGCGCGCCTTCGAGGAAGGTGCCCCGCAGCGATTCGGCGACATCCTCGCGGGCGAGCTCCAGCATCTCCTCGTCGACCATATCGGCCTTCGTCAGGGCCACAAGGCCCTCGCGGATGCCCAGAAGCGAGCATATCTCCAGATGCTCGCGGGTCTGGGGCATGACGCCCTCGTCGGCCGCTATGACCATAAGCACGAAGTCGATGCCCGAGGCGCCCGCGACCATGTTGCGTATGAACTTCTCATGCCCCGGGACGTCGACGATGCCGAGCCTCGTGCCGTCCGCCAGCGGAAGGAAGGAGAAGCCCAGCTCGATGGTTATCCCGCGCTTCTTCTCCTCCTCAAGCCGGTCGCAGTCCTTGCCCGTAAGCGCCTTGACCAGCGAAGTCTTGCCATGGTCGATATGGCCTGCCGTTCCCATGACTATGGACATGGCTCCCTCCCGTTTAATGCCTTCCCTTCGTTCCTGAGCGGGGCGGACAGGGAAATCCGGCCCGGCGGGCAGCTACGCGAGCTTGACGGCCATGAGCGAATGCTTCTTGGCTTCCTCTATCCGCACGTCGACGAAAAGCCCCGGACGGCCCTCGCCTTCGGGCATGCGCACGTTGACGGGGTCGCCCCACGGGTCGCGCCCCTGCCAGAGGTTGCCCTCCTCTCCGTCCTGGCGATGGCTCGGCGCCTCCAGCAGCACGTCCGTCACCATGCCCACGCGCGTGCGGAGCCATGCCTCGGCCCTGTCGTTCTGCAGCGCCTGCAGGCGCTCGAGACGGGCAAGCTGCTCCTCATGCGGAATCTTGAACGGCATCGCGGAAGCGCGCGTTCCGGGCCTGTCGGAATAGCAGAACGAGAAGCTCGACATGAAGCCGCAGCGGTCGATGCACTTCAGGGTGTCTTCGAACTCCTCTTCCGTCTCCGAGGGGAAGCCCACGATGAGATCGGTGGAAAGGGCGAAGTCGGGGCGCGCGGCACGCAGCCCGTCGACGACCTCCATGTAGCGGTCCATCGTGTATCCGCGGCCCATCTTCCTCAGCATGGAATCGGAGCCGGACTGGAGGGGAAGATGGAGGCGCGGGCAGAGCTGGGGAAGCTCCGCGAACATGTCTATCGTCTCCTGCGAGAAGTCACGGGGGTGGGCCGACACGAAGCGTATGCGGCGGAGCCCGGGGATTTCGGCGACACGGCGGAGGAGCTCGGGGAACGACGTCCCGTCCCCGCTGCCGTCCATGCCGAAGACGTTGACGTTCTGGCCGAGCAGCGTGATGTCGCCGGCCCCGCGCTCCACCCATGAGCGGCACTCGTCGAGCACGGCCTGCGTCGAGCGCGACTTGCGGGGGCCGCGCGTGTAGGGCACGATGCAGTAGGCGCAGAAGTTGTCGCAGCCCTGCATGATGTTGACGTACGCCACCGGCACGGGGGTGTCCGGCGCGCCGTTCCCTGCGGCAAGGCAGGGATCCCTGTCGGGGTATGCGTCGGTGAACTCAAGATAGGAAAGCCGCAGGGCGGGCTCCGCCAGCAGGCGCACGAACGCGTCGGGGGCGGAGGCGATGCCGTCGCTTCCCGCGACAAGGCGCACCTGCGGATGCCTGCGCATGAGCTCGGTGCCGAGCTGCTGCGCGACGCACCCCGCGACGCCGACCACCGCGCGCGGATTGGCCTGGTGTATGCGCCCCAGGGCACTGTGGACCTTCTGCTCTGGCTTCTCGCGCACCGAGCAGGTGTTGAGGAAGACGACGTCGGCCTCCTCAAGGGGCTTTTCCTCGAATCCGCGGGCCACAAGGGCCCGTGCGACCCACTGGGAGTCGTTCACGTTCATCTGGCATCCGAAGGTCACGCAGTGGAATCCGGGCCTGTGCATCATAAAATCCTTATGGTCTTCCGGCCGGAACGGCTCCGGCCGCATTGCGTCATGTTACATGCCGAAGAAACGCCGGGTGTTCCGGCCTGCGATGGTCCAGAGCTCGGCCGCGTCCATGCCGAGCTCCCCAGCCATGCGGGCGGCCGTAAACACGGTGAGCGCAGGCTCGTTCGTCTTCCCGCGCCACGGGACGGGGGCGAGATAGGGGCAGTCGGTCTCGAACATCAGCCGGTCGAGCGGGATCTCGCGCAGGGCCTCGCGGACATGCGCGTTCGCATTGAAGGTGGCCGCGCCGCCTATGGCGATATGCCATCCCCTGGAGATGATCTGGCGGGCCCGCTCCGCATCGCCGCCGAAGCAGTGCCACAGAAGGGGGCGGCCGGCCATGTCCTCGTCATCGAGGACCGCAAGCGTCTCGTCCCATGCGTCGCGGGAATGGATCACGACGGGCTTGCCCAGCTCCCTGGCGAGCCTCAGCTGCCGGCGGAACCAGGGCTCCTGCATGTCGGAGGGGGAGTAGTCCTCCTCGTAGTGGTTGTCGAGCCCAATCTCGCCGACGGCCCTGATATGGGGGTCGGTGCGGACCGCATGCTCGAGGCGCGCCCACTCCTCCTCATCGGCATGGAGGATGTCCTCCGGGTGCAGGCCGCGGACGAAGCAGACCTCCGGCCCCCCCACGGATGCGGCGGCCTCCAGTATGGCCCCGGCGTTGGCGGCATAGCGCTCATGCTGCAGGAACATGTGCACGATGAGGGAAACCCCCGAGCGCCCCGCGCGTTCGAGCATGCCGCGCAGATCGCCGAAAATCCGTTCGTCATCAAGATGGGCATGGCTGTCGGCTCCCGTGAAGGGCATGCCGAGGCTCTGCGGATCGGGTCTGTTCTTCGGAGATGCCATCAGCGTGCGCTCCCAGGATCTATCTTGCGCTCCACATCACGCCATACCGTCTCCGGATCTATGGAACGCATGCATGAGAAATGCCCCTGGGGACATTCCGTATGGCCGTGCAGGCCGCAGGGGCGGCACGGCAGGTCGGCCTGGACCACCGTGCTTCCGCTGCCGCGGGGCGCGAAGCCGAGGCTCTCCACGGTCGGCCCGAACACCGCGGTGACGGGCGTCCCCTGGGCCCATGCCATGTGCATGGGGCCGGAATCGTTGGTGGCATAGCAGTCGAGCCTGGCGAGCACGGCGCCGAGGACGGGAAGGGAGGTGCGGCCCGACAGGT
>JAKSQA010000096.1 GCA_024404335.1 Mailhella sp. | reverse complement strand
GGTCCGCCGGGCCTATCCGTCCGCCGGGTCTCCCGGCATGAGGTACCGCCATGAGAGAAATCCATGCCGACGTCATCCGCGACACCATCGCGGAACTCGCCGTCAAGGCATGCTGCGTCATGCCCGAATCCACCCTCCAGGCCATGCGTACGGCCAGTGAGACCGAGCCTTCCCCCACAGGGCGCGGCGTGCTGTGCCAGCTGCTTGAGAACGCCGATATCGCCGCCCGCGAGCAGGCCCCGATCTGCCAGGACACCGGACTTGCCGTCGTCTTCGCCGAAATAGGCCAGGACGTCCATATCACGGGAGGACTGTTCGAGGATGCCGTCAACGCCGGCATCGCCAAGGGCTATGTCGAAGGCTACCTCCGCAAGTCCTCGGTCGCCGAACCGCTTTTCGAGCGCATCAACACCCGTGACAACACGCCCGGCATCATCCATATCAGCCTCGTCCCCGGCGACACCATCCGCCTCACCCTCGCCCCCAAGGGCGCAGGCAGCGAGAACAAGGGCGCCCTCTACATGCTTGTGCCTGCCGACGGCATCGAAGGCGTCAAGAAGGCCGTCGTCGAGACGGTGCGTCATGCCGGCGCCAGCCCCTGCCCCCCCATGGTCATCGGCGTAGGCATCGGCGGCAACATGGAGAAGGCCTGCCTACTCGCCAAGAAGGCCTGCGCACGCGATGTCGACACCCGCAACGCCGACGAACGCTATGCGAAGCTTGAGGACGAGCTCCTCGAACTCGTCAACAGGATCGGCACCGGCCCGCAGGGTCTTGGCGGAAAGACCACGGCATTCAAGGTGAACGTCGAATTCTGCGCCACACACATCGCCAGTCTGCCCGTCGCCGTTAACATCAACTGCAATGCGGCACGCCACGCGTCCGCCGTCATCTAGGAGGCCTCCATGGACGAACCCCGCCGTATAACAACGCCTCTTTCGAAGGATGACATCAAGCAGCTCCATATAGGCGACATCGTGCTCATCAGCGGCATCGTCTACGCCGCACGCGATGCGGCGCACAAGCGCATGGTCGAGGCCCTCGACCGGGGCGAGGAACTCCCCGCCGACCTCAGGGGACAGCTTGTCTACTATGTGGGTCCCACGCCCGCCAAGCCGGGCCAGGCCATAGGCTCCGCCGGCCCCACCACCTCGGGCCGCATGGATGCCTATGCCCCCCGCCTGCTCGACCTCGGCCTCGCCGGCATGATCGGCAAAGGCAACCGCTCCGCCGCCGTCATGGAATCCATTAAGAAGAACTGCTGCGTGTACTTCGCCGCAACCGGCGGAGCCGGAGCACTCATCTCCCGCAGCATTCGCAAGTACACCGTCCTCGCTTGGCCCGAGCTCGGCCCCGAAGCCTTTGCCGAGATGGAGGTCGTCGACTTCCCGGTGACCGTCGTGGCGGACTGCTTCGGCGGCGACCAGTACGCCGAAGGCAGCAGGCCCTACTGCAGCATCTGATCCACGCACTGCGCCATCTCAGGGAAAAGGCCGGCCCAGCCGGCCTTTTCCGCATCCTGCAGGCTACCGTACGCAGCAGCACGAAGACGGGCCGGCCGGATCCGGGCCAAGCGGCCGCATGGAGCAGTTCACACGAAGCCCCCGTGATTCCAGATACACCCCGCCCCATGCGTACATCGCCTCCAGCACGGGCCGCAGCGAACGCCCGAATTCGGTCAGCGAATACTCCACCCTGGGCGGAACGACGGGGTACACCTCCCTGTGCACAAGCCCGTCGCCTTCAAGCTCCCTCAGCTGAAGTGTCAGCATCTTCGGCGTCGCCGCCGGAACGGCCCTGCGCAGCTCGGAGAACCGCATGGTCCCACCGAGCAGCGACCACAGGACAAGCGCCTTGTACTTCCCCCCTATGAGGGAAAGGGTCGTCTCCACCGGGCAGTGCCTCTCCGAAGGTGCTTCCCTGCATTCCGACATGGTGCCTCCATGGTATCATTAACGATAGTATGTATGAAAAATGTGCGTACTTGATAAAAGCACAGCACATGCTAGAACGCAAGAAAGCACGCCCCAGCGTGCGTAACCGAAGGAGCGATCCATGAAGAAGATACTTTCCATAGACGGCATGATGTGCATGCACTGCGCGGGCAGCGTTGAAAAGGCCCTGCTCGCCCTGCCCGGTGTCACCGCCGCCAAGGTATGCCTTGAAGAAAAGAACTGCACCGTCGAAGGCGACCTCCCCTCCGATGAGGATATGATGCGGGCCGTAGCCGCCCAGGGCTTCACCGTCACCGCCGTCACCGCCGCCTGATTCCGGCGGAATTTCCACAACGTCTTCCGGGCGCGGGGACACATGCCCTGCGTCCTTTTTCTTTCCTCCGCCCTCCTGTTCCGGAACACGCCGGCCGCAGGAGCGGACGCACCAGCGGGGCCGTCATGATCAGAAAGGAAACATGGGGCGTTACGGGCATGACCTGTTCCGCCTGCTCATCAAGAGTGGAGAAAGGCGTCTCGGGACTTCAGGGCATGCGCTCGGCATCGGTCAACCTCCTTGCCGGCTGCATGAAGCTCGAATACGACGACGACCTCCTTCAGCCGCAGGGCATCACCGCATGCGTGACAGGCCTCGGCTACGGCGCCGTCCCTCCTGAAGGACAGGGAAAAAAGAAACGGACTTCCGACGGCCGTCTGGAGAACCAGAGGGCCGAGGCGGCCGCTATGAAGCGGCGCCTGATCCTCTCCCTTCTCTTCCTCATACCCCTGATGTACGTCTCCATGCACCGCATGCTTCTGGAGCATTTCGGAATCCCCGTCCCCGGATGGTTCCTTGATGCGGTTTCCGGGCGCGAGAACTGCGTGACGTACGCATTCACGCAGTTCCTCCTGCTGATCCCCATCATGGTCCTCAATGGGAAGTTCTACAGGGTCGGCTTCCGGACGCTGGCCAAGGGCAGCCCGAACATGGACAGCCTCATCGCCATCGGCTCAGGCGCGGCCGCCGTCTACGGCGTCTTCGTCCTCTACAGGCTGAGCTGGGCGCTCGGGCATGGCGACGCCGCCCTGCTCGACCGGTACGCCATGGACATCTATTTCGAATCGGCGGGCACGATCCTCACGCTCATAACCCTCGGCAAATGGCTGGAGACCCGTTCCAAAGCCAGGACCGGCAGGGCCCTCGCGGGCCTCATGGCCCTCACGCCCGACACGGCATGCGTAGAGCGCGGAGGCGCGGAGCTCTCCATCCCCGCAGACGAGGTCATCACCGGCGACATCGTCGTGATCCGCCCCGGAGACCGCATCCCCGTCGACGGCACCGTGCTCGAAGGCACCTCCTCGATAGACGAGTCCGTCATCACCGGAGAAAGCCTCCCCGTGGAGAAAAGCCGTGGCGATGCGGTCACGGCCGCGACCATCAGCAGAACGGGCTTCCTCAGGAGCCGCGCCGGCCGCGTCGGAGAAGACATGGCCATCAGCCGCATCATCCGCCTTGTTGAGGATGCCGGCGCGACGAAGGCCCCCATCGCGCGTACGGCCGACAGGATCGCCGGCGTCTTCGTGCCCGCCGTCATCGCGGTCTCCGTACTGGCCTTCGTCGCATGGATGATGCTGGGAGCAGGGCTGGAATTCTCCCTCTCCATCGCCATCTCCGTCCTCGTCATATCCTGCCCCTGTGCGCTCGGCCTCGCGACGCCCGTGGCCATCATGGTCGGCACGGGCCGCGGCGCCGAGCTTGGCATACTCTTCAAATCCGGCGAGGCACTTGAACGCGTGCATTCCATAGATACGGTCGTGCTCGACAAGACGGGAACCATCACGGAAGGCCATCCGAGAGTCACGGACGCCGTCGTCCTTTCCGGATCCCGGGACGCGATGCTCGCCACCGCCGCCGGAATCGAACATGGAAGCGGACACCCGCTTGCCGAGGCCGTATGCGAATTCACCTCAGGCGAGGGCATCACCCCGGCACCCGCCGAAAGCTTCTCCCTTGTCCCGGGGAGGGGCGTCTCCGCACGGATCGGTGGAGACGAATGCCATGCGGGCAACGAGGCCATGATGGATGAGCTCGGAATCAGCACCGCCCCTGCCGCCTCCCGCATGCGAGAGCTTGCCGACGCCGGCAGGACGCCGCTCCTCATAGCCCGCGGGAAGACGCTCCTCGGCATCATCGCCGTCGCCGACACCGTCAAGCCCACCAGCGCCCAGGCCGTCAGGGAGCTCAGGAATCTCGGCATCAGGACCATCATGATCACAGGCGACAACCGGCGCACCGCCGATGCCCTGCGCAGGGAAATCGAACTCGACGGCGTTTTCTCCCAGGCCCTTCCGGAAGACAAGGAGAAGCTTATCGCGGACATGCAGGCCGAAGGACGCCGCGTCGCCATGATCGGCGACGGGATCAATGACGCTCCGGCCCTTGCACGGGCCGATGTAGGCATAGCCATCGGCGCCGGAACCGACGTCGCCATCGACAGCGCCGACGTCGTGCTCATCAGAAGCGACCTCCTGGATGCCGTCGCAGCCATCCGGCTCGGCGGGGCGGTTATCCGCAACATCCGCCAGAACCTCTTCTGGGCCTTCTTCTATAACTGCATAGGCATTCCGCTGGCTGCCGGCGTCTTCTACTCCATCCTCGGCTGGAAGCTGAACCCCATGTTCGGGGCCGCCGCCATGAGCATGAGCAGCGTCTGCGTCGTCACGAACGCGCTGCGCCTCCGCCTCTTCAGTCCGGGCACACGCCCTGCTGCTCCAGCCCCTGCCGTTCCTTCCTCCCCACAGGAGGCGCCGGCAGATCCGCCCCATGCCGAAGAGGAAGCCGGACTTTCCGAAGCAGCCCCCGCCTCCGCACGGCACGCGGTGCTCCATGTGCAGGGCATGATGTGCCCCCACTGCACAGGAAGGGTCACGAAGGCCCTTGCGGAAGCCGGCGCAGAGGCAGACGTCAGCCTTGAGGCGGGCACCG
>JAKSQA010000095.1 GCA_024404335.1 Mailhella sp. | reverse complement strand
AGGAAGGACCGGCCTCGATGTTGATCACGGGGCTGTAGGCCGCGCGGGCGCCTTCCTTGCGGGCCTGGGCCGCCTTGATGTCTTCCATGTAGGCCTTGACCTTGGGATTGAACTTGCGGGCTTCCCTGAGGACGTCATCGGCGTTCGTGTACATGGAAGCCGGCATGGGCACGGGGCCGAGGTTGCGGGCGGCAAGGCGGGTCAGGCGGGCGTAGGTCTCCTCACCGACAAGCAGGGAGGACTTGGCTTCCGTCAGGGTCGACTTGGCGCGGGCGAGACGGCTCTGGGCCTGCGAGACATCGGCCATGGTATCCACGCCGAGGGATTCGCGCTCCTTGGCCTTCTCGAGGATCTCCTCATGGCGCTTCACGTTGTTCTGGGCCAGCTTGTAGATCTGCTGGCGGCGGAGCACGTCGATATGCGCGATAATCGCATCGAGGGCGAGGGTGTTGGCGTTGTCAAGGACGCGGTGGTCGAGGGAGCGGTAGGTCGCCTCAGCCTCACGGACACGGCTGCGGGTGGCGAAGCCGTCCCACAGGGGCTGCGTGACGATCAGCGACGCAGAATAGTGGGGGCTGGGATTGTCGTAGCCGTAGGAACGGGTGGTGCTGTCGGAGAGCCTGCCGAAGCCGCCGCGGGCGGTGAGGTCCAGGCGGGGGCCGTAGCCGGACTTGGCATGGTCGATCTCATGGCCGACGGCGGAACGGTTCTCCTGCAGAGAACGGATGGAGTGGTTGGAACGAAGCATGGCTTCGACAGTTTCCTTCAGCGGAACCGCTGCATCCTTCTTTTCGGCGGAAAAACCGACGGCGGGTGCGCAGAGCATGGCGGCAAGGAAGCCGGCCGCGAATTTGATAGCCGCTTTTTTCATCTATCATCTCCCTATATTTTCACCTTGGGGAAGCAAGTGGACGCCTCCGCAGGGTATTAATATCGTATTATCCTTCTACCCTCTACAACTCTACCTGTCAACAATATAACCATCTGAAACTATTTGATAAAAAATATTTTTTCCATATCATGAAAAATATCCCGCCCGAAGGCGGATTCCGCAGCGTTCAGATCGAGCTCATGAGGACCTTCTTGCGCTCCTCGCCGGGAAGTATCCCGCGCCTGCTCTCGCGCACGAAGGTGATGAACTCCATGATCTCCGGCAGATGGCCGTATTCGGCCTCAAGCTGCATCAGCGCATCGGGCCGGGGCATGCCTGAATACCAGGTCATGCGGAAGGCCTGCTTGAACGCCGAGAGGAGCTCGAAGCTCGACTTCGCCCGGCGGAGTCCCACGATGTTCGGAGACTGGACGGTGGCCCGGTTGCCCACGGCGAGCATCCAGGGCGGAAGATCCTGCGCAAGGCCCGACATGCCGCCGACGAAGGCGTGCTTGCCCACGCGGACAAACTGGTGCACCGCAGAAAGGCCGCCGATGATCGCGTGGTCGTCCACAAAGCAGTGGCCGGCAAGCGTGGCGTTGTTGGACATGACGATGCCGTTCTTCACATGGCAGTCATGTGCGACATGCACATAGGCCATGAGGAGGTTGTCGTCACCGATGGTGGTTATCCCGCCGCCGTCCTCCGTGCCGCGGTGCAGCGTAGTGAACTCGCGGATGTTGTTGCGGCTGCCGATGACGAGGCTCGTGACCTCGCCGTGGTACTTGAGGTCCTGCGGCTCCCCTCCGACGGCGGCATAGGAGAAGACATGGTTGTCCTCGCCCATGGTGGTGTACCTCTTGATGGAGGCGAATGCGTCTATGCGCGTGCGGGCCCCGATGACGACGTCATCCTCGACCACGGCGCACGGGCCGATGACGACGTCCTCACCGATCTGCGCCGTAGGCGCCACGAATGCCGTCGGGTGGATCTGCGGTGCTCCCATGTCAGAATGCCTCCTTGCGCATGACGGAAGCCGTCAGCTTGGCTTCCGCAACGAGATTGCCGTCCACATACGCCCTGGTCTCCATTTTCCACAGGCGCATCTTGTGCACGAGGTTCGAGCACTCCATCACCAGCTTGTCGCCGGGGCGGACCTGGGCGCGGAAGCGCGCCTTCTCGATGCCCGTGAACAGATAGATCTGGTCGGGATCCTCCTGGAACTCAGGGAAGGTATGCGCCACAAGAAGGACACCGGTCTGCGCCATGGCCTCGATGATGAGGACGCCGGGCATGACGGGCACTCCGGGGAA
Organism: Mailhella sp.; assembly: GCA_024404335.1. Taxonomy (GTDB): domain Bacteria; phylum Desulfobacterota; class Desulfovibrionia; order Desulfovibrionales; family Desulfovibrionaceae; genus Mailhella. The sequence goes on along the minus strand of JAKSQA010000095.1, from coordinate 2,761 downwards.
ATGCCCCTGGAAGAACGGCTCGTTGAAGGTGATGTTCTTGTAGGAACGGATACGCTCTCCGGGAACGAGCTCCTCCACGCGATCCACAAGAAGGGAGGGATAGCGATGGGGCAGGATCTGGAGGATCTCCTTAATATCGAGGGAAACGATTTCGCTCATGGTCTTGGTACCGCCTTGGTATCAGGGATATGGGGGATAGCGCGGGGCTGAGATACATGCCCCGCCTATGGCGCAGCGAATGCGCCCCCCCATCATATTAATGGTTATTTGCCGCCCGGGTGCATCATGGAGAGCCAGCGGCTCCACATGGCCGCCAGCGAACGGTCGGGTTTGCTTTCCGCCATGGGCTTGTGGCCCAGCTCCTGCTCGATGCGCGAGACCCGCTTGAACAGCTCGGGCAGCTTCGGCATGAGGGTGGCGTTGCGCAGGTAGGTGTTGTAGTCCACCGTAGGCGAGCCGCCCACGACGGCGCCCTCGGGGATGTCCTTCGCCACGCCCGCCTGGGGGCCGATCGTCGAGCCGCTGCCGATCTGCAGATGCCCGGAGATGCCGGCCTGGCCTGCCATCGTGACGTTGTCCCCCACATGCGTCGAGCCGGAAATGCCCACCTGGGAAACGATGAGGCAGTCCTTGCCGATGCGCACGTTGTGGCCCACCTGCACGAGGTTGTCGAGGCAGGTTCCGCTTGAGATGACCGTGGCGCTCAGCGCAGCGCGGTCGACACAGGCGTTCGCACCGATCTCGACATGGCCGCCGATCTCGACATGGCCGATCTGGGGCACCTTCTTGATGCCTGCGGGCGTGCGGGCGAAGCCGAAGCCCTCGGCGCCGATGACCGCGCCCGGCTGGAGCACGCAGCCCTCGCCGAGCTTCGTTCCAGCCATCAGGACGGCACGCGGGTACAGCGTGCAGCCGTCTCCGAGCTCGCAGTCCTCTCCGACATAGCAGCCCGGAAACACGGTGCAGCCCCTGCCCATCACGACCCCGGGGCCGACATAGGCGAAGGGATAGACGGTGCAGCCCTCGCCGAGCCCCGCGGAAGGATCGACGCAGGCGAGATGGCTTATGCCGGAGAAGCTCCCCTGGGGCTTTGCGAACAGGCCGATGGCCTGGGCGAACATAGGGTAGGGGTCGGGCGTGACAAGGGCACGCTCGACCTCTCCGGCGTGCTCTTCCTTCACGATGACGGCTCCGGCCTTCGTGGTGGCGAGCTGCGAAGCGTATTTGGGATTGGCAAGGAATCCGAGGTCGGACGGGCCGGCCTCCGCAAGGGAGCTTACGCCCGTGATCTCGATATCCTCGGCGCCTTCCCTGAGGACAAGCTTCAATCCGAGCTTTCCGGCGAGTTCCGAAAGCCTGTAGGTAGGTGCGGGCATGCCCTTCTCCTTTGCTACTTGGACGTGATCTTGAACTTGCCGCCCTTGTCCTTCCAGATCTTGTTGGCTTCCTCGATGAGGCCTCCGGTGACGTCGTTGCTCACGTCGAAGCACATCACGACAGTGGCGTCGACAATCGTCTCGTAGCCGTTCTTCGTCGCGTAGTTGGCGCAGGCCTTCTGCAGGACCTCGTTCATCTGGTTGTTGATCTCCTGCTGCACGCGCTGGAGGCGCTGGGCATACGCGGAACCCTTGGTGTCGATTTCCTGAGCCTGCTTCTGGATCTTCTGGGCGCGTTCCTGGACGACTTCCTTCTTAAGGGCGCCGGCCTGCTTGCGCAGATCCTCGGCCTGCTTGTTCAGGTCGGCGTTTGCCTTTTCGAGCTGCTTGCGTTCGCTGTCGAACATGCTTTTGAGCAGCTTCTCAGCATCCTTGCCGGGGGCGCTCTGCGTGGAAAGGCGCATGGGGTTGGCCACACCGATCTTGCCGGCGGCCTGGGATTCGGAGGGCATGGCGAAAACGGTGCAGGAAAGGGCTGCGACCAGTGCGACTACGGAACGACGAAGCATAGCGGAGACTCCTAGAAATTATGGGGAACGGGCCGCAGCCCGGAACTTGCGTAGTTAAACTACGCTTCCGGGTGCAACCGCGTCAAGAATGTTTATAGGCGACGGCCAAAAAATCACAGTTCGGCAAGAGCCTTGAGCACGGCACCCGCCGTCTCCTTCGGCGACATGCCTGCGGAAGAGACGCGTATCCCCGCATAGCGCCGGTACAGCTCCTCGCGCTCACGGAAGAGGTCCTCCAGCGTCTGGCCCGGGGCGATGGCAAGCCCCCTGTCGGGGTTCCGCGCTATGCGCTCCAGGATGTCCGCCATAGGCACGTCGAGGTACACCACGGGGCCTAGCGCAGCGAGGTGCTCCATCGTCTTCTTCCGGTAGATCACGCTCCCCCCCGTGGCCAGCACGGTACGCTGCAGCCTCAGCCCCTGTACGACCTCAGCCTCGACATCGATGAACGCATCCTTGCTCATGGCGTCGGCAACATCCTGAAGGGGGGCCGCATACGCAGCCTCAATGATATGGTCGCTGTCGGCGAAGGCCCAGCCGAGGGCTTCCGCAACCATCCGCCCCACCGTCGTCTTTCCGGCGCCGGCCATGCCGATGAACACGACACAGCTCGTCTCCGGAAGGTTGGGAAGGACGAATCCTTTTTCCATTTCGGGGATATACATGGGAATCTCCATAGTTCACGGTCCGGGGGCTCCGCTCTCCGGAGCCCGCCCGCTCATGCAGCCATGATAGCGCAGGGACGCACCGCACTGCAGCGATACGGCCCCGCGGGAAAAAAAAAGGCCCGTCCGAAGACGGGCCGAAACTGCCCCG
>JAKSQA010000094.1 GCA_024404335.1 Mailhella sp. | reverse complement strand
ACGCCTTGCGGACCTTGCCGTCAGGGTCCTCGAGCGCGGGCTGCTGCCCGGAGGGAACCCCGAGCTTGTCATCTCCGGCGTCAACATAGGCCCCAACGCGGGCATGGACATATTCTTCTCCGGCACGGTAGGCGCAGCCGCCCAGGGCGCCATGTACGGAATACGCTCCATAGCCGTTTCCCACTGCTCGATGAAGGGCATGAACATGGGCCATGCCGAGCTGTGCGCCCGCCTTGCGGAAGGCATCGCCTCCATGCCCTGCCCTCCGGGAAGCCTCTGGAACCTCAACATCCCCGAATGCCCCGCAGACTGCGTCCGCGGCCTCAGGGTATGCCGCCACAGCACCGCATGGCCCCCCATCCCCGCCTACGAGAAGCGCATCTCGCCCCAGGGAACAGGCTACTTCTGGATGAAGAACCCTCTCGATCACTACATGCTTGACGACGGCGACACCGAGAAGACCTGGCTCCACCGCAACTGGGCCACCGTCACCCCCCTCAGGTTCGACCTCAACGACGACGAGCTGCTCGCCTCCGCCGACGCGCTCGCCATCTGGAACCACGCCTAGCAGGCGCGGAGGATGCCCGGCGGAGCGCCGCTCCGCTTGCGAAATTCCCCGCCTCAGGATATCCTTGCAGCATCACCGGCAGGAGGCTTACCTCCCGCCAGACAGCACCCCCCCCGGAGGAACCATGCCCATTACGACCCCCAAGGAAATGTTCGCCCGCGCCTACAAGGAAGGCTATGCCATCGGCGCCTTCAACGTCAACAACATGGAAATCGTGCAAGGCATCATGGAAGCCGGCGCCGAAGAGCGCTCGCCCCTGATCCTCCAGGTTTCCGCAGGTGCCCGCAAGTACGCCGGCCAGACCTATATCATGAAGCTCGTCGAAGCCGCCCTCGCCGACGCCGACATCCCCGTCTGCGTGCATCTCGACCACGGCCCCGACTTCGAGCTCTGCAAGGCCTGCATCGACGGCGGCTTCTCCTCCGTCATGTTCGACGGCTCCCACCTCCCCTTCGAAGAGAACATCGCCATCACGAAGAAGGTCGTGGAATACGCCCATGACCGCGGCGTCTGGGTCGAAGCCGAAGTCGGGCAGCTCGCCGGCGTCGAAGAGCACGTCAAGGCCGAGAAAAGCATCTACACCGACCCCGACCAGGCCGTGGAATTCGTGCAGCGCTCCGGCTGCGACTCCCTTGCCATCGCCATCGGCACCAGCCACGGCGCCTACAAGTTCAAGGGCGAGGCCCAGCTCGACTTCGAGCGCCTCGACAAGATCTCCAGCATGATGCCCGGCTACCCCCTCGTCCTGCACGGCGCCTCCAGCGTCCCGCAGGAATTCGTCGCCATGGCCAACCAGTACGGCGGCACCCTGGGCGATGCCAAGGGCGTTCCGGAAGAGATGCTCCGCCAGGCCGCCAAGTCCGGCGTCTGCAAGATCAACATCGACTCCGACATCCGCCTCGCCATGACCGCGAACATCCGCAAGTACATGGCCGAGCATCCCGACGCCTTCGACCCGCGCTCCTACCTCAAGCCCGCCCGCGAGGCCGTGAAGGCCATGGTACAGCGCAAGATCCGCAACGTGCTCGGCAGCTCCGACAAGATCTGACCGTGATCCGCGGCCTTTCCGCGGAGCAGCGCAGCTGCAGCATGCCATAATGAAGACGCCCGGCAATGCCGGGCGTCTTCTCTTATGTGTCATGCGTGGCGAGGGTGCCCCACAAGAGGGTGGAACACCTCCCGCTCCGGATCGTATTCGAGCAGCTCTCCGCTCTGCAGGTCGAAGTACCAGCCGTGGAGCATGAGCTCGCCCGCATCCACGCGGGAGCGCACCCAGGGGAACGTCATGAGGTCGTCAAGCGAGAGGCGCACGCTCCACTTCTCGCAGAGCCTCGCCCTGTCGGCGGCGGATGCCTCCGGCATGGTCTCCATGACCTTCGCAAGGGCCTTCCTGGCTACGGAGACCCAGGGCCCTATGAACTCATCGGCCTCGGATCCCCCGTGTCCTTCCCCGCCTTTCTCGCCTTCCTCGGCTTCATCAACAAGGGCCCGGATGCCGCCGCAGCAGGCATGGCCCATCACGATGATGTCGCGCACACCGAGATGCTTCACGGCATACTCCAGCGCGGCGCTCACGCCGTGGCTTCCGCCGTCGGGATCATAGGGAGGGACGAGGTTGGCGACATTGCGGACAATGACGAGGTCGCCCGGGCGGCTGTCCGTCAGCAGCACGGGATCCACCCGGGAATCGCTGCATGCTATCAGCAGCGCCTGCGGCGACTGGCCCTGCCTCAGGGCATCGAAAAGCGGCTCGTCCGGGTGGTACCATCGGTTCTGGAACCGGCGGAAGCCGCCCGTAAGCCGCACCATGAGCGGCGACCTGTGGTGGGGCCTGTGCCGGAACGCATGTATGTGATGCAAGGCATGATCCTTTTGGGATGCTGGCGCATCCTGCGGAAAAAGGCCGGCGGTGAGCCGGCCTTTTTCCGTTATGACGATGAGGCCGTGCTGCCACGGCCGTCCGGCTGTCAGGCCATCGCTTCCTTGAAGCGGGCCTGCAGGGCCTGCATCTTCGACTTCTTGTCGTTGAGGTCGGCCTGGCGGGCCTTCTCGGATTCGACAAGCTCGGCGGGGGCATGGCTCATGAAGCCGGAGTTGGAGAGCTTCGCATTAAGGGCGGCGAGGTCCTTGTCGACCTTGGCGATCTCCTTGTCGAGGCGGGCAAGCTCGGCCTGGAAGTCCACGGCGCCGTCAAGCAGCACGATGACCTCGCAGCCGCGCACGACGTTGCTGGCGGAAGCCTTGGGGGCATGGGCGGCGCTGTCGATGGTGACCTGTTCGAGGCGGGCAAGCTCCAGGAAGCCGCGGTTCGCCTCAAGCAGGGCGGCCTGCTCCTCGGAGGCGGGACGCAGCACGACGGTCAGCTTGTACGAGGGCTTGATGTTCAGCTCAGACCGGATGGTGCGGATGGCGCTGATGGTCTCCTGCAGGAAGATCATGTCGTCGGATTCCTGCGGCCTGCGGCAGGCCTCGCGGATCTCGGGATAGAGCTGCACGGCGATGTCGCTGCCCTCGCTGCCGGGGAGGGAGCTCCAGATCTCGGCGGTGACGAAGGGGATCATGGGATGCAGGAGGAGCAGGGTCTCGCGGAGGACGGTGTACAGCACATACTGCGCCTCATCCCTGCGGGGGCCTTCCTCGCGCATGTCGGCCTTGATGAGCTCAAGATACCAGTCGCAGAACTCGCTCCACAGGAACTTGTAGACGCACTGCGCGGCATCGTTGAAGCGGTAGCTTTCCAGCGCGGCATCCTCTTCGGCCTTGACCTCTTCGAGGCGGTTGAGGATCCACTTGTGGTGGAGGCCCTGCACGGCGCCCAGGTCGACAGCCTTCGGAGCGGCATCCTCAGGCAGGTTCATCATGGCGAAGCGGGCGGCGTTCCACACCTTGTTCACGAAGTGGCGGTAGCCTTCGATGCGCTCCTCCGACATGCGGATGTCGCGGCCCATGGCGGCGAATGCCGTCAGGGTGAAGCGCAGGGAGTCGGCGCCGTACTTCTCGATCATGTCCTGCGGGTCGATGCCGTTGCCGAGCGACTTGGACATCTTGCGGCCCTGCGCATCGCGCACCAGGGCATGGATGTACACTTCGCGGAAGGGAACCTCGCCCATGAAGTGCTGGCCCATCATGACCATGCGGGCGACCCAGAAGAACAGGATGTCGAAGGCGGTGACGAGCACGCTGGTGGGGTAGAAGGTCTTGAGGTCCTCCTGCTTGTCGGGCCAGCCCATCGTCGAGAAGGGCCAGAGTGCGGAGGAGAACCAGGTGTCGAGCACATCGGGGTCCTGCTCGAGATGCGCGCATCCGCACTTGGGGCAGACGGTGGGATCGGTCTCGGAGACGATCAGCTCGCCGCACTCGGGGCACGTCCATGCCGGAATGCGGTGGCCCCACCAGAGCTGGCGGCTGATGCACCAGTCGCGGATGTTGTCGAGCCAGTTGTAGTAGGTCTTCGTCCAGCTTTCGGGGTAGATCTTAATCTTGCCGGGCACGGCATTGCGGGCGGCCGGGGCGAGCTTGCTGGCGGCCACGAACCACTGCGTGGAGACATAGGGCTCGATGACGGTCTTGCAGCGGTAGCAGGTGCCCACGCTGTGCTGGAGGGGCTCCTCCTTGATGAGGTGGCCGTTCTCGCGCAGGTCCTCCACGATGGCCTTGCGGCATTCCTCACGGGTCATGCCGGCATAGCGGCCGCAGACGTCCTCGCCGCACATATTGCCGAAGTCGTCGATGACCTGGATGAACTCAAGATTGTGGGAGTGGCCGAGCTTCCAGTCGTTGGGGTCGTGGCAGGGCGTGACCTTGAGGCAGCCCGTTCCGAACTCGCGGTCGACATAGCGGTCGGCGATGAGCGGGATCTCGCGGCCGACGATGGGCAGGATGAGCTTCTTGCCCACAAGGCCGGCATAGCGGTCGTCTTCGGGATGCACGCACACGGCGGTGTCGCCGAGCAGCGTCTCGGGGCGGGTGGTGGCGATGGTCACGGAGCCGCTGCCGTCGGCGAAGTCGTAGCGGATATGCCAGAGCATGCCCTTGGAATCGACGTGGTCGACTTCGTCGTCGGCAAGGGCGGTGTGGCAGCGGGGGCACCAGTTGACGATGTACTTGCCCTTGTAGATGAGGCCCTCGTTATACAGCTGCACAAAGACCTTGCGCACGGCTTTGGCGAGGTTGTCATCCATGGTGAAGGCCTCGCGCGTCCAGTCCACGGAGGCGCCGAGGCCCTTGATCTGCTCAAGGATCTTGCCGCCGTACTGGTTCTTCCATTCCCACACGCGCTCGATGAAGGCGTCGCGGCCGAGGTCGGCGCGCTTCTTCCCCTCCTTGGCGAGGGCGCGCTCGACGACGTTCTGCGTGGCGATGCCGGCGTGGTCCGTGCCGGGGATCCAG
>JAKSQA010000093.1 GCA_024404335.1 Mailhella sp. | reverse complement strand
TTCTTGCCCTTCTGGCGCGCATGGCGGCAGAGGACGTCCTGCAGGGTCTGGTTCAGGGCATGGCCGATATGGAGGATGCCCGTGACGTTGGGCGGGGGAATGACTATGGAATAAGGGTCGCCGGGGGCGGACATGTCGGGAGTGAAGGTCTTCGCCTCCTCCCAGTGCCTGCGCCAGTGCGCTTCCACTTCCTGCGGTTCATAGGCTTTGGACAGCATGAAAAGGCTCCGTTTGATGATTATGCGAAACGTACGCGGGCCTCGGCATGGCCGGGGCGGATGCGCCCGTTCTCTTCTTGCCGAACGCTCGGCTTGTGCGTATTCATAGGGCACGGAGGGAACATGATCACCATACTCTGGGATGCGTCCCATATCTGGGGATATCTGCTGCTGCACGCCGTACGCTCGACGGGCCTTCCCTTCCGTGTACTCAAAGGAAGAGAAATAGCCCAGTCCGGGCTCTCTTGCAAGCTGATCGTTGTGCCCGGAGGCGCCGCCCGGCGCAAGCTCGAGGCGCTCGGAAGCGATGGGGCCGAAGCCGTGCGCGCCTTCGTCCGCGGAGGCGGAAGCTACGTCGGCTTCTGCGGAGGCTCCGGCCTCGCACTTGCCGACGGCCTCGGCCTGTGCCCCTGGGGCCGCGCCGATATGGCCGACCGGCTCCAGCACCTCGTATCCGGCAGGCTCATGTGCCGCCTCGACGCGGCGTCGGAATCCATCCCGCCCGCCATGCGGGGCTCCGGGGCCCTGCTGCCCGTGTGGTGGCCCGGCCGCTTCGACGAACCGTCAGACCTGCAGGATGTGCGCGTGCTGGCCCGCTACACGGCGCCGGGCCCCGACCTCTACGTCGCCGACATGCCCTACGCCTCGCTTCCCCCGGACATCCTCGCCGAATGGCACAGCGCCTACGGAGTAACCCTGCGCCCCTCGATACTCGACGGCCGCCCCTGCGTCATAGAAGGCGGCTATGGGCGCGGCTCGTGGCTCCTCAGCTACAGCCATCTGGAAACGCCGCCCGACGACACGCCGGATTCCGACCTGCCGGGCAGATGGTTCCTGCACCTTCTTCGGAAGCATACGGGAGCCTCCCCCGAAGCGGACGCCCTGCCCCCCCTTTCGCCGGAATCCATACCCGTCGTCTGGGACGACCCCGTCCTCCTCGGCTCCATGCGCCGGCTTGAGGAGCTCGTCACCCTCGCCTCGGAACTCGGCCTGATGTTCCCCCGCACGCCATGGCTCCTCGGCTGGAGGGCCGGCGTCCCCGGCTCCCAGTTCAACAGCCTGCGCATAGCGCTCGCCTCCACACGGAGCCTGCTCCCCGACTGCATGCGCACCACTCGGTGGAACGCCCTGCGCGGCGAATTCTCCCGCTGCTTCGAGCTCTTCCACCAGGGTGCGCGCAGCTGGCTGCTGGCAAGGCGCCTTGCGGATACGCTGGCCGACTCCGTACCGGGAATGATGCCTAGGGAGCTGCTCATCGACCGCCGCCGCGAGCTCTTCGGATCCCCCATGGTCGGAGGCGGCCTGTGCGGCAGCCTTCTCGACATGCTCGAAGCCCTCGTATGATGGAAGCCCAGGGCTCAGGCCTCTGAACAGACGGTGCGGCCCCGAAGACACCGCTGATGGTTTCAGTGTGCCCGGCAGAAGTGCCACAGCTTCCCGACGACGCGGCCGGAGAGCCTGCCCGCTGCGATGATGACCGGCGGGCCGCCCATGATGGCACGGTGATGTCCTCTGCGGGAAGCGTTTTCCCTTCTTATGACAGGGAATCCGGAGAAATGCCTGCAGGCCGCCGTGCTCCGACCAAGCAGTACGGGAGCTCCGGGCCGCAGCAGCCCGGGCCTAGCGCTCAGCGCACGGGGCCTCGAAGCGCTTGGCGCAGCCCCGGCAGACTTCCGGAGGGTCATCCGTTCCAAGCCTGCTGCGGAACTCGGCATAAAGGGGCTTCTCCCAGATTTTCTCCACCGGAGTCGATACGGCGTTCCCGAAAACGGCCCTCCGACCTCCGCCGCCGGCAAAAGGCACATTGAGGTACACGCAGGGCGAAATGCTGCCGTCGGCATCGGCGTACAGCGTCTTATGCGCCCTTTCCCTGCAGCACGGTGCGGGATTCTCGGCAGGCAGCGACGCATAGAAGCTCCGCCCCGACGCGCGCACCCGTACGGCGACGTCCTCAAGAACCTTCCGGGCGGCCTCTATCTTGCCGCGCTCATGCGGGGCGAAGGCCTCCGCAGCCATTTCGGAAGATGGAATATAATCCATTGTACTTACGACTGCGGCATGCACGCCCCATTCATCCATGATTTCGGGCAGTCTGCGCACGGCTTCCACGTTGGAGGCGAGCATGAGATAGGCGAGATGGATCTCAAGATGCACCCCGTTCATCCGGGTACGGATATCCTGAAGCAGCCTCACCGCCTTCTCCACCTGGGCGAACGGAACCCCCGCACGCGATGCGTTGCTTGCATCATCGGTGCCGGCCAGGGAAAACGCCACGATGTCCAGCCCGCTCCGGACGATCTCCTCCGCGATCCTGCCGTCCATGCGCAGGCCGCATGTCGTCGTCGAGACGCTGCAGTCCGCACGCCGGGCAAGCCGCACGAAGTCGAAGAAATGCGGGTTCAGCATAGGCTCCCCCCACCCCTGCAGATGGACGCGGGCGGCCCTGCGCATGACCGGCCACAGGGCGGCATAGGTCTCGGGCGCCATGTGGCGCGCATTCCATTCGGATGCGTGCGTCGTATGCGGGCAGTAGGTGCAGCGGCCGGGGCAGCATGATGTCACCCCCACCTGCAGGCATTCCAGTTCCCTCGGCACGAAGAGCTCCCGCACCGTCTCCCAGATCCCGGGCCCCCTGAGCCCTGCGAACACGCCATCCGCCGCCATGCTACCTCTCCGCAGTCCAGCTTGTCTCGAAGTGGGGCATGATCTCCGCCGCTCCCCACTTCTTCTTGAAGAAGGCTATTCCTCCGTCGATGCCCAGTCCGAGGTTGACGGATGTCTGCCCCCTCTCCTCCGCGCCCGCGGCTATGGCCGCCAGCAGGGCGTCGCTGGCCCCGGGCGGGCAGTCCTCCCTGCGGAACGCGAACATGTAGAACGCCGTATCCACGGCGCCGTAGTCGGCCACGGCGAACGCCTGCAGCCTGCCCTCCGCATCACGAGCGGAGAAGAGCACTGCTTCCGGCGACGCATCGAGATAGCCGCCTATGCGGCCGAAGATGTGCCTCGTGCCCGGCGCCAGGGTGCGCACCTTGAGATACCGGTCGACCAGCGCTGCGTGCTCCGGCCCCCACGCATCCACGGCGACGGAGACATCGCGGGCTGCCCGCCGCAGCATGTTCCGCAGCTTCTGCCCGGGAGTGTGCGGCAGATCGAATCCCCACCAGGCGTCCCTCTCGATGACGGCGTTCTCCGGGGCGGACTGCGGAACTGAGGGCGCCAGCACCGTGATGCGCCGCAGGCCCGGCATTCCCAGAACGCCCATGACCGCACGCTCAAGCCTTTCCGCATATTCCCGGCCTCCCGGAGGGCATGCTGCGAGCTCGTCCGCTGCCGGCAAGGCCACAAGGACCGCATCCCCGGAACCGGACGTCCATACGCCGAACCCTCCGCAGGAGCGCAGCGAGCTCCCGGAAACAGCGCGCACATACGCCGGTATCTGCTCCGGCACGACTGCCCGGGCACCGAGGTCGGAGAGCTCCCTCCCCGACGACAGCGTGCCCTTCCCGGAGGGCGCAGGCATCCCGGCAGGCCGCAGCGCGGCCCGCTCGTTCATGGGCGCGGCCTCCCATGCGGGGGCGTCCGGATTGCCGGGCAGAACGAGGTCCGCATCGCGGAAGACAAACGCCCTGAGCCTGTGCCCCAGCGTAGGGAGCACTCTCGTCACGGTGAACCCGTCCTCCGCAAGCATGGTGCGCAGGTTGATCATGTGCGCGGCGCCGACGAAGACGGCCGTGCCGCCACGCTCGACATAGGGGCGCATGCGCTCGCGGAAGCGCTGGTCGCGCACGCTGATGATCCTGCCCGTCCTGGTGGGGAACTCCGCGCTCGTGCCCATCATGCGCATGAGGTCGCCCTGGAGATACCTTCGGCGGTTGCTCCGCATAAGGTGCGGCCAGAACGAGCAGTCCTTCATGAACTTCACGATGCGTGTCATGGGAGCCGACTCGAGAGAGGCTATCTGCTCCGCAAGGCTCTCCATCCCCATGACCGACTTGCCCATGTCGAGCGCGGTGTTCCACACCTCCATATCGACGGAGTTCGTCCATCCGCTGCGCTCCAGGAAGGCCGTCCAGAGGGAGAAGAATGCGTACCACTGCCGGCTTTCCGCAAGGGTGCGCCTTACGTCCACGGTGCGCGGCTTCTGCAGCCCGGCGATACGCGCCCACAGGCCCTCGGGGCCGTACACCATGCGCTCCACCCTCCGGATATCCTCCTCAGAGAGGAACTGGGAGACACGAGGCGCGTCAGGCTCCGGCGACCGGCCTATGCGGGCGACCTCGTCCATGCTGTCGGAATCGATGGGACCTTCGAGCAGCACAGTGTCGACGTTTTCGAAGAGCCTGCGGAGGGAAAGCTCGAAAGAGCAGCAGAAGAAATGCGCGGAGCCGCCTATCCATGACGTGCGGCCGTTCCTGTCGAGCCGCCACAGCATGGCGCATTCGCGCTGCTCCGGCAGCGAATCAAGGAACTTCCACTTCGAGACGCCCTGGGGAGCCCTGAGAAGAAGCTCGGCCATGGCCTTCGCCGCGGGGGCATCATCATGCGCGGCCTGCCATGAGGCCAGCATGTAGGGGGCGTCCGCCGAGGCTCCCCACTTGCGCTTGAACCGTGTTATGCCCTCATTGACTCCAAGGCCCAGAAGGACCGAGCGCCGCCCCCTGAGCCGTGCGAGCCTGAGCATCTCGGCGAAGAGGAGGTCATGCGCATGCGGGACGTAGCGCTTCTTGGAATGGGCGCCGAGGACGTAGCTCACATGCTCCGGGAGCG
>JAKSQA010000092.1 GCA_024404335.1 Mailhella sp. | reverse complement strand
TTCCGGGCGGCTGCGCCATCCCCGGCGTCATGGCCACACGCACCATGCGCAGCGAGAAGGAGCGCATGGCCACCATGCTCACCGCCCCGCTCTTCGTCTGCGGCGCCAAGACCCCCGTCTTCCTCATGCTGACCGCCGCTTTCTTCGAGGAAAGCCAGGCGGCAGTCATGATGGCCATGGTCGCGGCCGGCTGGATCGTCTCACTCCTCGTGGCCTTCATCCTCCGCAGGACGGTCATCAGAGGAGCGTCAACCCCCTTTGTCATGGAGCTTCCCCCCTACCGCCTGCCCACCATGTTCAGCGTGCTCGCGCATACATGGGAACGCTCATGGATGTACATGAAGAAGGCGGGAACCGTCATCCTCGCCATATCCGTCGTCCTGTGGGCTGCGCTCACCTTCCCGGAACTCGACGGGAAGACGGAAGCATCCTACATGGAACGGATCGGAAGCATCGAACAGCAGCTCTCATCCGTCAGCGAACGGACGGCCTCCCTGGCGAATGATCTTGGCATCGAGCCTTCCGCGCAGGACGGGGACAGCCGCTCCCCCGCCTTCGCAGCCATGGCCGAAGCGCTCGGAGAACGCCTGAAGCCGCTGGAGAAGGAGGCCGCGGAAATCGAACGCCTCATCGCCTCCGGTGACGGGCCGGCAGGTGCGGCCCTGATGAAAAGGCTGGAGGATACGCGCAGCGGAATAGCCGGACTTAAGGCTGAAAAGACCCTCCGCGAACTCCAGGAACGGAAGTCCGATCTCGAGGAACGGAAAAAGGATGTCGAGAACGCCCTCGCCTATGACAGGCTCGGCAGCACCTTCGGCGGGCGCCTGGGCCGCATGGTCGAACCCTTCTTCAGGCCCCTCGGATTCGACTGGCGCACCGACGTGGCGCTCATCGCAGGCGTCGCCGCCAAGGAGGCCATCCTTTCCACCATGGGCACGGCCTACTCCATCGGCGAAGCCGATCCCGACGACCCGGACACCCTGGGAAGCCGCCTTGTCTCCGACCCCGGATGGTCGAAGACCGTGGCACTCGCCCTCATGCTGTTCACGCTCATCTACTCGCCGTGCTTCGTCACGCTGGTCGTCCTCAAGAACGAGGCCGGCGGCTGGCGCTGGCTGTTCTTCAGCATCATATTCAACACAGCCGTCGCCTATGCGGCCGCCTACGCCGGCACGCTCATAGGGCGGGCCATCTGGGGCGCATAGCCCCGGGCGCATGCGATCCAATGGGGGGCTGCGGCCCCCCTTTTCCAATTAATCGGCGACATTCGGGATTTCATACATATTGCGGAAGAGGGCGTAATCCTCTACATTGCGCTCACCCTATACAAAGAGGCCAGCATGAGCAGACTGCTGCGGATGTTTCCCGCTCTGGAATACAGAAATTTCCGATTCTTCATCATCGGGCAGACCATTTCCACACTGGGGCAGTGGATGAAGCGCCTTGCCCTGAGCTGGCTTGTCTTCAGGCTGACGGATTCCGCATTCCTGCTCGGCATCATCGAATTCGTCAGCATCGCCCCCGTGCTCTTCCTGGGGCTTTTCGCCGGCACATGGCTCGAACGCCACGACCTGCGGAAATCCTACGCATGCGCGGAGATGATCTGCATGGCGCTGTCCGCCGTGTTCTCCTTCGTCACGCTCACCGACACCGCCACCTATCCCCTCCTTGTCGCACTCAGCCTTGTCTTCGGGCTCGTCACCGTGTTCGACATGACAGCAAGGCAGACTGCCGTATCGGTCATGGTCGATGACAGGTCGGCCATAAAAAGCGCGATCGCCCTCAACTCGATGCAGTTCAACATGAGCAAGCTCGTCGGCCCGGCAGTCGCCGGAATGCTCGTCTACGCCTTCGGCGAAGGCATCTGCTTCCTCATATCCACGGTGACATACCTGCCGCTCATCTACTTCCTGGTCTTCCGCATGCGGTTCCGCGAGGCATCCCGGCCGGCCAGGAAATCCGCCGGTATGCTCGAAGGGATGGCCGAGGGGATACGCTATGTGAAGTCCCGCTTCTATCTCAGGCGGTGCATGCAGATCCTCTTCTGCTTCTGTGTGCTGAGCCTCTCCTATACCGTCCTGCTCCCCATGTTCGCCGCAAATGTCCTTAACGGCGGCTCCCGCACGCTCGGCCTCCTCCTTGGAGCCGTGGGCATAGGGGCCTTTCTGGGCGGAGTCGTGGTCTCCGCATCCTACAGTCTGGAGAAGATCCCGCGGAACGTGTTCATCACCTCGGCTCTCACCGCCGCAGGGATGATCCTGTTCTCCATGTCCGATTCCATGGCCCTCTCCCTCCCCGCCGTGGCCCTCATAGGGTTCGGCGTCATTGCGACGACCATAGGCATCAACACCCTGTGCCAGTCCACGGCGGACGAATCGCATCGAAGCCGTGTCGTGGGGATCTACATCATGCTCAATATGGGCATCGGCCCCTTCGGAGGGCTCTTCTTCGGAGGAATGGCCGACCTTATCGGCGCCCCGGCGACCATGACGGTCTCCGCCGCATGCCTCCTGGGCATCATCCTCTACTTCCTCAGGGATCTCGGCCGTATTTCCGCCGATCTCAACAGCATCCTCATGCCCCGGAAGGAGGCGGACTGATCCATGGAGAACACGATCTCGGCTCTGCTCACGGTATTCGGCATCATGCTCATCGGCTTCTTCGCCGAACGTGCACGGGTCTTCCCCGAAACGATGCAGAAATGCCTCAACCTGTTCGTCTACTGGGTCAGCTTCCCCTCGCTCATCTTCACTCAGACCTCCTCCATACAGGCAGGCGCCGAGACATTCACCTTCATCGCCGCATTTCTCTCCGCCGCCGTCCTGTGCAGCCTCGCCTCCATGACACTCCTCCGCGTCTCCGGCGACGGCACAGCCTCCGCCGCGGCGCGCACCCTGGAATACACCCAGCCGAACGCCGCCTTCCTGGGCATTCCGTTCATCGCCATGGTCCTCCCCGACGAGGCCTCCGCCATATTCCATGCGACGCTCGCCAGCATACTCTACACGCCCGTAGTGCTGATGTGCGACGCGTGCATGGGCGTCTCCGCCGGCTCCCGGAGCATGCACGGCGGCATGCGCGGTGCCGTATCCCAGTGCATCCGCAATCCGAACCTGCTCTCCTGCGCTCTCGGCTGCATCTTCCCCCTGCTTGCGGTCCACGCGCCCGCACCGGTCATGCGGATAACCTCCATGCTCGGATCAACAGCCGCGCCGTGCGCGCTCTTCAGCATAGGCATGCTGCTTGCGTCAGGCATCTCCCAGTCGGGAGGATTCGCCGGAACAAGCCCTCTCCGCATATCCTCCGCCTGTGCGGCGAAGCTCCTGCTCCACCCTGCGGCCACATGCGCCGTGCTCCTCCTCTTCGGATGCTCCGGCACCATGCTTGCGGCCGGCACGCTCTCCGCCGCCATGCCTACGGCCGTCATCGTCTATGTCATCTGCGAACGGCACGGAGTACGGGCTTCGGAATCCTCGCTTGTCATCATCGCATCCACGATACTCTCCGTGCTTTCCCTTCCCGCCGTTCTGTATGTGCTGAGGCATCTGGGAGCCTGCTGAGGCGCGCAGTTGCCAACGCCGTTTTCTGAGGGTACACATCAGGCATGCGAGAAGCCCTGAAAGGGCTGCTTCCCCCAAAACCCCAACAACCAAGAGTCGCCATGGCCACATCCCATCCCCGCCCCCGCATGCTCCTTGCCGACGAGCAGGGGCAGATATATGACGATCCCGAACTGCTCATGCTGTGCCGGAAAGGCACGGAATGGACCCTGCCCCGCCCTGACGAGCTCATCCCCCTGCCGGAGGAAAGCGAGCTCTTCCTTCTTCCCGGCCGCCATGCGGTAGGCCTCGACCCCGATACGGGCGACACCATCCAGCTCGACGAATATGCCGTGGCCGCCTTCATCGCTCCCGCCCATACGCTCACGGGCCACCCCGTCTACGTCACTGATGAAGACGCCCCCACGCTTCCCCTTTTCGCGTATGCCGCCGTCGGCATCATCGGGGAGAAGCTCTACGTCTGCGCGAAGAAGGTGGATGAGGACCCCCGCCAGGTGTTCACCGGCATCCATCAGAAGAAGATCAACAAGGCCGCCAAGGAGCTCATGGCGAAGTTCCCCGAGAACCGCCTCATACAGCACCTCATGAGCAACTGCGTGCTGAAGTACGGCTGCCCTGCAGCCAAGAACCTCGCCATCGGCCGCTATGAAGCCCCCATGCCCACCTCACGCGTGTGCAACGCGCGGTGCGTGGGGTGCATATCGCACAAGAACGAGGATTCCACCATCTGCGCCACTCCCCAGGACAGGCTCACCTTCACGCCTACCTCGGACGAGCTCGTCGAGATGATGCTCCACCACATGGGCAACGAGCCCCATCCGATCTATTCCTTCGGCCAGGGATGCGAGGGCGAGCCCCTCACGGAGGCCCCCCTCCTCATCGAGACCGTAAGGAAGTTCCGTGCCAGGGGCGGAACGGGAACCATCAACCTCAATTCCAACGCCTCGCGGCCCGACGCCGTGGCCGAGCTCGCCGATGCGGGGCTCAGCTCCCTCCGCGTCAGCATGAACAGCGCACGGCCCGATGTGTACGCCAGGTACTACCGTCCCTGCGGCTTTTCCTTCGACGACGTGCGCCGCTCCATCACGGAAGCCCACGCCCGCGGCGTCTTCGTCTCGCTCAACCTGCTCTACTTCCCCGGAATCACGGACTGCGAGGAGGAGATTGAGGCGCTTGTCGAACTGATCAACACCTGCGGCGTATCCTTCATCCAGCTGCGGAACCTCAATATCGACCCCGAGCTCTACCTGGATCTCATGGAGGGCATCTCCTTCGGTCCCTCCGTCGGCCTGGTCAATTTCCGCAAGCGCCTGCTCAAATACTGCCCCGAACTCAGGTTCGGCTACTTCAATCCCTTCGTAGGCCAGGGGAATGAGGCGGAAGCCTCCGCCGATGCCCCTGCCCCCGCATCCGCATCCGAGGACAGCCCTGCATAGCCCCGGAGACTGACGCGGCATCGTCATGAAGAACGGGGCGCATCCGACGGATGCGC
>JAKSQA010000091.1 GCA_024404335.1 Mailhella sp. | reverse complement strand
GGGCGATATCCCTCCCCCCACTCCTCATCGAAGTTGACGAACTCCGCCGCCGAAGGGCCGAGGCTCGGCCCCCGCACAGCCCATACATCCTTCGGATCAAGGCCGTACCGTTCACAGAAGGCGCAGGCGGCCGAATACGGGTAGTCCTGCCTGTTCCCCCGCCATCCGGAATGGATGGCGGCTATGAACCTGCCGGATCCGTGGGCGAAAAGCACAGGCTGGCAGTCGGCGGTCTTGATCATGAGGGCGATTCCGGGCCGGCCCGCGGCAAGGCCGTCAGCATCCGATGGGGGCTCCTCCCTCATATCCGAGAATCCGGGATCGAACACCGTGCGCACCCCGTGCACCTGGTGCACCTCGGCGATGCCTTCGACGCCGAACATGGCAGCCAGGCCGCACCTCCGCTCCAGCGCCCTGCCGTCATCATTGCCGCAGTGCAGGGATATGCTGCCGAACATGCGCGTGCCGAACATGCAGCGCACCGCAGGTATGCCGGGGAACCGGAAGGGGATCATGGACGGAATCATGGGGGACCTCGATGTTTTTCACCACATTTCAACGCCGTTTCCCCTTTGTCAAACGTAAAAAAATAGTCTATAGGTTTTCCCGCAGTCCATTTCTGCACGATATTTCCCGTCCGCTTCTGCCATAAGGATCATCCTTCATGCCGATTCCCCCAGCGGAATCCCCGCAGATTCCGGGCCGCCCATGTTCCCCGCCGGATATACGTTGCACCGGCGCCGACACATCCTGCGGCTCCCCCGGATCACAGTTATGGGTCGTCGCAGGAGACATACACGGCCGCATCCGCCGTGTCTCCGAGATACCCGAACTGAAGCAAGCGGCCGGCGTCATACTTACCGGCGATCTGACCACCTTCGGCGGCAAAGCCGCCGCACGCACGGTGATCGAGGCCTTCCGGGCCGAGAATCCCCGTATCCACGCTCTTCCGGGCAATATGGATCGCGCTGAAGTCAATGACCTGCTTGAGGAATCGGGCATCAGTCTCCACTGCCGAACGCATGAGCTGTGCCCGGGCGCCGTACTCTTCGGAATCGGCGGCTCAACAATCAGCCCTTGGGGAAGCCCCACTGAATTCCCCGAAGCCTTTTTCTCCACATGGCTGGAACGCCTTGCCTCTGCGGCAGCCTGCAGCAGACACCTGCTGCTTGCCGTGCATGAGCCTCCACTGAACACCATCTGCGACCGCCTTCCGAACGGAAGCCACGTCGGATCATCCGCGGTACGCGATTTCATAGATAAGCATCAGCCGGCCGCCTGCCTCTGCGGGCACATCCACGAATCGGCAGGGATACAGCGCATAGGCCGCTGTCTCGCAGTCAACCCCGGCCCGTTCTCTTCCGGGCGGTACGCGACCCTGACGATCACCCCGGAGGGGGTCGACGCAGCCCTCCGGCGCCTTCGCTGATGCGGAATATTTTGAGGAACACATGAGCCAGACACCCGCTCTCCCTGAGGAAATCTCCGAGGAAAAGAAGACCGTCCGCACCCGTAGAAGCAGAAAGGCCGCCGATTCCCCCGAACAGGCCGCCGATGCTCCGGAAAAGAAGACCGTCCGCCGCACAAGAAAGACCGCTGCCGCCGAAGACCTGCCGGAAGAAAAGACGGCTCCGCGCCGCACGAGAAAGACCGCCAAGGCCGCGGAATCCTCCGACGAGGGGCAGAAGAAGCCCGTGCGCCGCAGGACCGCACGCAGGAAAGCCGACGAATCCGGCGACGACGTCATCATCAGCCTCGGCTCCGCACTCGTCCTTGACGACACGCTTCCCCCTGCGGCCATGCAGCACGACGACGATGCCGCAGAGGAGGAATCCGCCAAAGCTCCGGTGAAGCGCCGTACCCGCAGGAAGGAGACGGCCCCTGCCCCCGAGGAGAACGCATCCGCCCATGAGGCATCTCCTGCCGAGGCTTCCGCCGAAGCCATGAATGCCGAACCCGGCGCCTCTGCGGACGGAGATTCCGGTAATGGCTCGGAATCCGCCGTCGCCGCCGATGCCCCGCAGGCTACAGCCGATACGGCCGATGAGGCATCTCCCCGCAGAAACAGGCGCAGCCGTTCACGCAGCAGGAAGAATCCTCAGGAAGCTGCCCCCGATGCCGAGCAGGCTCCGGCGGCAGAGGAAGGAGCCGACGAGCTCCACGCCGCCCCTGAAGCGGATGACGCCCCTGATCTGAACCGTGCCTTCTTTGACGACGGCATCGTCTCCAGCATCCTCCCCTATGCCGAAGAGCCGCAGCAGCCCTCCTCCGGAAGGAACCGCCGCAAGGGAAGGAAGAACGGCCGCGATGCACAGCCCGCATTCGGTGATTCCGCATTCATGGGCGATCCCTACGGCCAGGACTACTTCCCCGGAGCCGTCCAGCCGCAGAACCGCCCCTTTGGAGATAGGAAGAGCCGCGCCGGCAAGAAGAACCGCAGGGGCCGTCAGCAGGGCCAGCCCTACCCCGGAGACGCCTATGAATTCGATCCCGCCGCGCTGAACGACAGCATCCTCGGCGCAGCATTCGCCGACCCTTCGGACTTCACCTCCGAAGACGGCTTCCTCAGCGGGGAGATCCCCGGCAGCATCAGGACCGACGCGGAACCCGCGCCTGAAGCCGATTCCGCCGGCTCCCTTGACGGAGCCATGGCCGAAGACCATGCCGATTCCCAGCATCCCTCCGAAAAGGACGGCAAGCGTCAGAACGGCAGGAAGAACAGGAAGCAGAAGGACAAGGACGCCGAAGACAAGTCCGCATCCCAGGAGAAGCCGAAAGGCGCATCCGCGGAAGACGAGGCGGCATCAGGCAAGACGAAGGGCCCCCGCCGGGTGCTCTACATCAGCGTGATCCCCAACGAGCAGTCCGAAGTCGTCATCACGGAAGACGGCCAGGTTTCCGAGTACTTCGTCGAGATGGCCCATCAGGCCAAGATTCGCGGCAACATCTACAAGGGCGTCATCAACAACATCGACACGAACCTGCAGGCCGCTTTCATAAACTACGGCAACGGCAAGAACGGCTTCCTGCAGATCGACGAAGTCCACCCCGAATACTACCTCGTCCCCCACGATTCCTCGAGCGGCTCCCAGTACCCCCTCATCCAGAAAGTGCTCAAGGTCGGCCAGGAAGTCCTCGTCCAGGTCGTCAAGGAGCCCGCCGGCACCAAGGGCGCCTTCCTCACGACATGGATATCCATAGCAGGCAGGTTCCTCGTGCTCACTCCCGGCCAGGAGCAGACGGGCGTATCCAGGAAGGTCACCGACCATGAGGAGCGTGACCGTCTCAAGGACCTGCTGAAGGGCATCCAGGCCGAGGAGAACATGGGCGTCATCATCCGCACCGCAAGCGAGGGCGCCAATCCCGAAAGCATCGGAAAGGACCTCGCCTACCTGCAGAACCTCTGGAAGGATATCCGGAGGAAGGCCGCTACGGAGAAGTCCCCCTCGCTCATCTATCAGGAGGCGGACCTCGCCGGCCGTGCCGTGCGCGACTACATGTCCGAAGACATCGTGGAGATCTGGACCGACGACGAATCCGTCAAGAAGCGGATCGAGGGCATCATCGACCTCAATTTCCCCGACCATCCCAAGGACATGATCAAGCTCCACCGGGATGCAAGGCAGACCCTGCTTGAACGCTTCAACCTCCTCAAGCAGCTCGACACCATCACAAGCCGTGAGGTCGTGCTTCCCTCCGGTGGGCGCCTGGTCTTCGACCAGACCGAGGCCCTCATGGCCATCGACATCAACTCCGGCAAGACCCAGGGCAAGAGCAATTTCGAGGCTATGGTCTTCCGCACCAACACCGAAGCCGCCGAAGCCATAGCACGCCATCTGCGGCTGCGCGATATCGGCGGACAGGTCGTCATCGACTTCATAGAGATGCGCGACAAGTCCCACTGCAGGGATGTGGAAAGGACCCTCCGCAATGCCATGCGCAAAGACAGGGCAAGGCACGACATCGGGCACATGAGCTCCTTCGGCCTGCTCGAGCTCGTGCGGCAGCGTATCGGAACATCCGCCATATCCATATCCTCCGAGCCGTGCCCCTACTGCCACGGGACCGGCGTGCGCCGGAACATGGAATGGCAGGCACTGAAGGCCCTCCGTGACCTTCAGGCGAAACTCTCGAAGACCGTCGACTCCATGAAGGGGAAGAAGAACGAGAACCGCACCGAGCCGCCCGTGTTCACCTATGAATGCGAGCCCGAACTCGCGATGTATGTGCTGAACCGCAAAAGGGAACGGCTTTCCGAGCTGGAAGAGCAGTTCGGAGCACGGATCGAAATCCACATTAAGTAGCATGAAGCCCCCGGCAATCCGGGGGCTTTTTCGGAGCACGGCATGCTCAGGAGCATCATCGTCCTCATAGTCATGGGGGTATGCGCACTTTACCTATACCGCATGCAGGACAGCGCGGACACAGCCCCCGAAAGGCGAATCACGAGGGACACATCGGGAATCAGCCGTCTGGAAGGCACGCTTCCCAAGGTCTTCTTCGAAAAGGAAATCGCCCCGCTCATCAAAGCAAATGAGGCGGGAGGCCTTACTGCCGCCCAGTGCAGCGGTCTGGCGGAAAAACTGCGCGGCATGGCGGAACACGCCGGCAGGGAGACAGGCCGGGGGATACAGGAAGCCCTCCGGAAATTCGCTCCCGAGGAGATGAAGGGGAAAGCGACATCCGGGAAGACATCCTCCGGAAGACCGTCCTCCCCATCCGCTTCTGAATCGGATATGGCGGCACGGATCTCAGACCTTGGCCGATATGCCGAAATCTTCATAAACGGCCTTATAACCACATTCTCGCGCATTCTGGAGCTTGCTGCGGAGCAGCTGAGAAAGTAGCTGCGGCATTCAAGCCAGGGAAAGAAACGGCCATAGTCTGGTCCTGTGGCCGTTTCCGTTTCAGGCAGCAGAAGTGAATGACAGGCATGCTGATCCATCCCTTCTTTCGGAAGTCTCCGCGGCAGCGGAAGATCCTGACCGGCATATCGTCATAGAGACAGAACTTACGGGAGAGACGATGTCCCGGGTGGAGTTGCCCCTGCTAAACCGGACACGCTCAGTTAGACTGTGATCGGATAAAC
>JAKSQA010000090.1 GCA_024404335.1 Mailhella sp. | reverse complement strand
GGGGGAAGGGATAGCTTTTTGGGAAGGAAAACCTTCCGAGGAAGGTTCTTCCTTCCCAAACCCTTTCTTTCCAAGGCTTTTTAAGCCTGTGATGGCAAAAAGCCTTTTATAGCGGCATAAAATATAAGGATGATAAATATATCTGTTATTCACAGATATATGACTTCATTTAAAAATTTCTATAAACTACTAACAGATGATAATACAATTTTAATAGACAAATACAGGAGTGAGTATAAATGCGTTTAGATGAACAGATAGCAGATGATGATTTGCGTTTAGCTCGTTTATTAAAAAAGTTAAATCTTCCCACACAATTTGCAGTTGCCTGTGGAATATCATGTGGAGCGGCAAACAAGTCTAAAGATATAGCCGATTACATTGAAAATACTAATGGTCATATTACAGAACAAATGCTTACAAAATGGTGTTTTGACAATAAGGTTTGGTCAATAAAAAATAAACTTGTTTTTTGGTATAAATAACGATAACATTATTTTAAATTATGAAAATATTTAATGACTATATTTCAATTCAAAAAACAAACTAAATAAAAAAATGGCTATTTTGCAATATTGAGTTGACACTATGATTATGAATCAACCTAATATTGCAATAGAACCAAAATATTATAATATAATATTAAGTATAAGAAAGGGAGCCTATGCTCCCTTTCTTTGTATTCGTGGCTCTGAATATGATTCAACCTAATATTACAACAGATCCTTTCGAATAAATCAGCGGTTCTTAAGAGAAGGCGGCCGGAAGCCGCCTTCTCTGCTGCGTGCCATGTTCCTTCCGATAGACGGATATCCCCGACTGCCGCGATGGAGCGGCGGCCACGGCCTCATCCTGCGACGGCGCGGAGGCCGTTCTGCGAGGCCGGGACGGAGTCTGCCATGGAAACCGACTTCCCGGAATCCGGACAGGCCCGTCCGCCTGCGTCTTCCCCGCCGCAGACGTCCTACGCTTCGGTCCACACGCGCATGAAGTCGGCGGGGGCCTTCCCTGCGGAGATGTGCTTCAGCAGCGCGCTGCCGAACACGGCGGCCTCGGGGCGGATATCCGCCGGTATGGCCGCAAGCTGGTCAGGAGTCTTCAGGCCGAAGCCGAGCGCCACGGGCACCCTGAACATCTTCCGGGCGCGGGCGAGCACTTCCGGAACCTCGGGGGGCAGCGCACCGCGCTCGCCCGTAGTTCCCATGACGGAAACCACATAGACGTAGCCCTCCGACACCTCGGAATACAGCGCCATGCGCTCCTCGCCCGTGTTCGGGCCCACCAGGGATATGAGGGCGAGGCCGTGCGCCTTCAGCACGCTGCGCATCTCCTCCGCCTCGTCGTAGGGCAGGTCGGGCACGATGCAGCCGTGCACGCCGGCGACCTCGGCATCGGCGGCGAACTTCTCAAGCCCGTACTGGAGGAAGGGGTTGAGATAGCCCATGAGCACAAGCCCTGCCTTCACCTCGCCCTTATGCGCGGCTACCATCTCCATGATGCCGCGCAGGGTGATGCCGTCCTTGAGGGCCTGGATGGACGCGGCCTCCACCACGGGGCCGTCGGCAACCGGGTCGGAGAACGGCACGCCGATCTCTATGACGTCGGCGCCTGCCGCATCGAGCTCAAGGATGACATCCCAGAACTTCTCGGGCGTGGGGAACCCGGCCGTCACGAAGGGGATGAGCGCAGTACGGCCCGCCTCGGCCGCATCTCTGACTTTTCTTTCAAGAATATGCATGGTCTTCTCCTCCGCAGGCTACAGGCCGAGGGCCTTTTCGATGATGTCCATGTCCTTGTCGCCGCGCCCGGAAAGGTTGACGATGACCCTGCTGCCCTTCTCGAACTCGTCGGCATGGGCCAGCACATAGCCGAGGGCATGCGAGGATTCCAGCGCGGGGAGGATTCCCTCGTCGCGGCACAGGGCCTGGAATGCGGCGAGCGCCTCGTTGTCGTACGCGATGCCGTACTTCACCCTGCCCGACTTCGCGTAGTACGCATGCTCGGGGCCGACGCCGGGGTAGTCCAGGCCAGCGGAGATGGAGCTGGAAGGCTCGATCTGCCCGTCGGCATCCTGCAGGAGCATGGTGTACTCGCCGTGGAGCACGCCGGGCACGCCGAGGTTGATGGCCGCGGAATTGAGGCAGCCGGGCTCGCCCGTGCCGCCGGCCTCCACGCCGATGATCCTCACGCTTTCGTCGGGCACGAACGCATGGAACATGCCTATGGCGTTGGAGCCGCCGCCCACCGCCGCGACGACGTAGTCG
Organism: Mailhella sp.; assembly: GCA_024404335.1. GTDB lineage: Bacteria > Desulfobacterota > Desulfovibrionia > Desulfovibrionales > Desulfovibrionaceae > Mailhella. The sequence goes on along the minus strand of JAKSQA010000090.1, from coordinate 2,835 downwards.
GGCAGCGCGCCGGTGCGCTCCAGCATCTGGGCGCGGGCCTCACGGCCGATCACGCTCTGGAACTCGCGCACCAGGTCGGGGAAGGGATACGGCCCCGCCGCCGTGCCGAAGCAGTAGTGCGTGGTGGCCTGCGAGGATATCCATGCGCGCAGCGCGGCGTTGATGGCGTCCTTCAGCGTCTGCGAGCCGTTCTCGATGGGCTTTACGCGGGCCCCGAGCAGACGCATGCGGCGCACGTTCGACGACTGGCGCTCGACATCCTCGGCGCCCATGTAGATGGTGCATTCCATGCCGAGCCTGGCCGCTGCGGCAGCCGTGGCCACGCCGTGCTGGCCGGCGCCCGTTTCGGCGATGAGCGCCGTCTTGCCCATGTGCTTCGCCAGAAGGGCCTGGCCCAGCGTGTTGTTGATCTTGTGGGCGCCCGTGTGCAGCAGGTCCTCGCGCTTGAGCCACAGGTCGAAGCCGAGCTTCTTCGACAGCGTGGGGCAGAAGGTGATGGGCGTGCTGCGGCCCGCGAAGTTCACAAGCAGGTCGTTCAGCTCCGCCTGGAAGGCCTCCGTGGGCATGATCTCCTTCATCGCCTTCTCCACTTCCATCAGCGGCGGCACAAGAAGCTCGGGGACGAAGCATCCCCCGAATTCACCGAAATATCCTTTTTTCATATCCGATTCCCCATATATGTTTTCAAAGGGATGATCCCTTTGCAGGATTCCATGCCGCAGGGGCATTCTCCGCATCGGCAGGACCGACGCTATCCCCAGCGGGCCTGCGGCTCCGCCATCGCCCGCGAACTCCGCACAATGGCCGCAGGAGCCCCGGGCATAGACGGGCTGAAGCGTGCGGGCCGCCTCCGCTATGCGGATGCCGGCATGCGCCCCGCAGCCCTGACGGCGGCGCTCATGAGCCCGGCGTCCTTCCGCCCGGGGGCGGATTCGAGCTTCGAGTTCAGGTCGAGCCCGTCGGGCGAAAGCAGCGAGAGCGCCCGCCCGATGTTCTCCGGCCCCAGCCCTCCGGAGAGGAACCAGGGCTTCGGGAAGCGGAGCTCCGCCAGTGCGGCCCAGTCAAGCGTCATGCCGCTGCCCATGCCCGCATCGAGCAGCAGGATGCCGCACAGGTCGGCAAGCCGGTCGATATCGGCCTGAAGCGATGCCAGGTCGCCGTAGCGCTTCGGCCAGAGGACGCGTATCGTCCTTTCCGGCGGAATCACCGCGGCGAACTCCGGCCCCTGCCTGCCGTGCAGCTGCACGAGGTCAAGCCGTGCCTCCTCCGCAATGCGGGCGGTCTCATCCGGCCCCTGCTCCACAAAGACGCCCACGCGGGCCATGCCGTGCGTGTCGAGCGAGGCGGCATGGAAGGGCGTCACATTGCGCGGACTCGGAGGGTAGAATATCAGCCCGCACATGTCCACGCCGAGGCCGGCCGCATGGTCGACAAGCCGCTGCTCGCTCATGCCGCATATCTTGATGCGCATCAATCGGCCCCCCCGGCCAGCATGGCCCGGAGGGCTGCCCCGGGCGTTCCGTGCTCCATGACCGCCGAGTCCACCAGAGCGGCATGATAGCCTGCGGAGGCCGCGGCCTCAAGGTCGCTGCGGGAATTCATGCCGCTTGCGGCTATCCAGAGCTCGCCATCCTGCGGCGGGAATGCCTCGGGAAGGCGCAGGCAGGCCTCCCTGTCGACCTTGAGGGTCTCAAGGTCGCGTGCGTTGACCTGTATGACCGTGGCGCCGCTCTCTCGGGCGAGCATGAGGTCGCGCTCGCCGAAGACCTCCACCACGGCCTGTATGCCGGCGGCCTCCGCCTGCTCGCGCAGCCTGCGCAGAAGCCTCGCATCGGGCGTGAGCCGCACGATGAGGAGCATGGCCGAGGCAGGCGTCGCTATCGTTGCGGCGACCTGCGCGGGGTGGAAGATGAAGTCCTTGCGCAGCATGGGCGTCGGCGGTATTGGAGCCGCCACGCCCTCCTTGGAGCCGCCGTCCATGCATGCCGCTATCCTTTCAAGGAAGGAGATGCTGCCGTGGAAATACTGCTCCTCCGTAAGCACGGAAATGGCCGAAGCGCCGTTTTCCGCGTACTGGCGGGCGACGTCCTCGGGGCCGAGGCTCTCGCAGATCACGCCGCGCGAGGGCGAGGCGCGCTTGTATTCGGCGATGACGGCGGGCAGGCCGCCTGCGGCCCCGCGGAGAAGCGCCTCGCGGAAGGGGCAGCGCGGCGCGGCCCACGGCACGAGCTTTTCGAGCCCGCCGTCGAGCAGCGCGTCGATCTCGGGCTGCTTCGCCATGTAGAAACGCTTAAGCTCCATCACGCACCTGCCTTTTCCGCATGCTCGCGGAGCACCTCGCCGGGGAAGTTGCCTATGAGCGCCAGCCCGTCGGGGGTGAGGATGGATTCGGGATGGTACTGCACGCCCACCCAGGGCCTGTCGCGGTAGCGCATGGACATGACCTCGCCCAGAGGCCCGCGCGACGTCACCTCTATGCGGGGATTGGGGTGCTCCTCGTCAATGCGCACCACCAGCGAATGGTAGCGCCCCACCGTCATGGGGTTCGGCACCCCTGCATAGAGGCCCGTGCCGCAGTGGGGTATGTCGCTCGTCTTGCCGTGCATGATGACGGGGCCGACCACGACCTCCGACCCTGCGTACATGCCGAGCACCTGGTGCCCGAGGCATACGCCCAGCACGGGGATACGGGGATCGAGCCTGGAAAGGAACTCCAGGCACAGGCCCGCCGCGGAAGGATGCCCGGGGCCGGGGGAGATGCACACCATCTCCAGCGAGGGATCGACGGCCGCGTCGAGCACGGCGGGGTCGTCGTTCTTCAGCACCACGGGCCTG
>JAKSQA010000009.1 GCA_024404335.1 Mailhella sp. | reverse complement strand
TGGCGTCGCATCCGCTCCGTCACTTGGTGCGTCGCCGTATATGCACTACTCCGCCCGACCTGTCAACACTTTTCTTCAGAAAAATTTTCCCGGGGCCTCACATGGGTATGTATCCCTGTCCCAGCATATAGAGGAGGTCCCTGAGATGCTCCACCGTAGGAGCATACATCACGAACACTCCCTGATGCGCGGGCAGCACGATGATTCCGTCCTCCCTTCTTCCGGATGCCGTCCTGCTCAGCGCCGCACAGATTTCCGCCGCTCCTCCCTCTGCCGAAGCCGAGGGCGCCATTCCGCGGATCAGCTGGTCATGAAGCGCGTCATGCCTCAGCACCGCGGCGCATGCCGCCTCAGGAGCTCCTTCATATACGGCCGCGTGGAGCATGGATTCGATATCCGCATCCTCTGCCCCCCTGAGGCCCTCATCCGGAAGCGCCGATATTCCGGCGGTCACAGACGTCCAGAAGACTTCACCGTTCTGTGCTTCAGGCCCGTATGCCCCCATATGCAGCCCGCCCCCGACCCTTCGTGCGGAAACGCTGCCTCGTATCCCGGCGCAGCTTCCGTCCGATACCATCCCGATGGAACGAAGATTCTCCAGAAGGGCGTTCAGAGCATTAATACCCGGATGCTCGGAGAGAGATTCCGAATCTCCTTTAAAAGATATCGGCTTAGCCATCCCTGCCTCCATCTACCTGATGCTCAGTTCCAGGGAATTTCGGTCGATGGGCACAAGGACGGCCCTGCCCTCGGTCTTCATATCGAAGACAAGCCTCGTCTTATCCTCATGCCGCCCCGTACGGACGGAACGGATCAGCCGGTTCGACGGGACGGGGGGCACGGAAACATCCCAGCCGCCTGCCAGGTCAAGCACGATCCTTTCCGGATTCTTCAACGTGAAATAATGGCCTACCATGGGCGCATTGCCTCTCAGGGTGAGGCGTATCGTGCTCCCGCTCATCGAAAATGAGGCGGAAGTGACCGACTTGTCGTATGCCGGCTTCTGTTTTTCCTGAAGCTGCGCCGGCTTTTTCATCTGAGGATTCTTTTTCTCTGAATGTCCGGAATCCGCCGGCTTCGAGGCCGAGGCGGGTTCCGGCTCAATCCCTGCCGCTGGATGGGGCTCGGTCCGGGCATCGCCCTTCCCTTTCCGTGATACGGCATCCGGCGTTCCTTCCGCCGCTGTCTCCATACGTGCTTCCGCCTTTCCGGATGCATCCGCATGCTGCGGGGGAATCTGCGGTTTAGCCGACGACAGTTCCTCCTTCCTGACTCCATCAGCAGCACTGCCTGACTTCAGTCCCTCGGAGTTTCTGTTTTCAACTACGGAAGAAAGGTCCGCGCTTTCCATCTTCCGCTCCGGAAGGACGCCGGAATCCTGTGCCGTCCGGGCAGCCGCAGGAGCCATGGCCGGAGAGGGGGAAGGTGCGGAGAGCCTGCCTCTGACTTCACCGTAGTAAACAGGAGCCTTCGGAGCTTCCTCCTGGAGGAGCAGGCATGTCGCTGCCGTGGCGGCAAGCATGAGCGCACCGGCGGCAAAAAAAACAATCAGATTCTTCATGGCTTTCCTGCCCCTGGAAGACAGAGGGAACGTAATCGGAATGCTTATTCTATGACGAAAATAAAAAAGTCACAGCAGCTTTCGCCGAACCGTGACCCTGAATGCATTGCATTGGCGGAGAGAGAGGGATTTGAACCCCCGGAGGTGTTACCCTCAACGGTTTTCAAGACCGCCGCTATCAGCCGCTCAGCCATCTCTCCGCACCTTTCCATGTATATCCCCAACCCATCCGGCATGTCAATAAACGGGCCCGGAGAAGAGGCAGACTCCCGTTTCTTTCAGCTGTCAGCATATTCCGCTTCTGCGGGGACTGACGACATATACACCGTGAAAAAAATTATTTTTACGGGATATTTCCCGCGAATTTATCAATACTTTTCCAGGAATACCTTATTATTTCAATTAGTAACGATTTTTCTATTTTTTTATTGAAATATTTACGGCTCAAAAGGCTTTCCGCATGCCTGCACAAAGGATTTTTGAGCGTTGCATTGAGCCTTCTTTTCTTTTATAGTTAGGTCGATAACAGGAACGTTCGATTAGCAAAAAAGCTTATAACGTTCCGACATTACATTCCTTTTTTCTTACGGAATGTTTTTTCTTTCACCTCAACCAGCACGAGGCATCGGGATGGAGGAGAGGAATAACACAACGACACCGGCAGCCGCGAAGAAATGCTGTTGCTGCAGCTGGGGGCCCTTTGTCGCAGGACTGGCCGCGGCCCTTGCACTGGGCTGGTGGGTACTGCCCAATCTGATGAAAGTCGAAAAACAGCAGCCCATCGCCTTCAGCCATGTCGAGCATGTCAAAAAGCAGGGCATGTACTGTGAGCAGTGCCATTTCGTCCGTGCCGACGGCACCTACAGCGGAGCTCCGTCCACGGCCGAATGCGCGACCTGTCACTTCACTGTCATCGGCCACAACCCTGAAGAATCCCGTTTCGTCAACGAATATGTCCGAGCGGGCCGTGAAATCAAAGACGAATGGCTCATCTACCAGAAGCAGCCTGATAACGTCTTCTTCAGCCATGCCATTCATCTGAGCGCCGCAAAGGACGTGAAGGGCCCTGAAGAAACAGCCAAATACTGCTCCATCTGCCATATCGACGTCGCTTCCACGGATGTCCCCCCGGTCTATCGGGAAAACAGGCTTTCGGGATACTCCGAAAACACCATGCTGATGTGGGGATGCGAGCGCTGCCATGCCAAGCACATGGCTGCCGGCGACACCGCAGCCAGCAATGCCTGCTTCACCTGCCACAAGTAAGGCAAAAGAGAGGAAATCATGGATAGACGCGGATTTCTTAAATTTGCCGCCGGCGGAACAGCAGGTCTGGTGGCATCACCCATTATCTGGAACACCCTGTACGACGCCGTCTACTGGACGCAGAACTGGGGATGGATTCCCCGCCTGAAAAAGGGCGCCGGAGAATACCTTCCCGCAGTGAGCAAGATCTGCCCTTCCGGCACCGGATTCCTCGTGCGCACGGTTGCGGGCACTCCCGTCCGCACCATCGGCGATAGGAACAACCCTGTCACGCACGGATCCATCACGTCGCTTGCGGCCTCCGAAGCTGAGCTTCGCGTTTCGCCCTCGCGCATCAAGAAGCCCCTTCTCCGCTCAGCCGACGGCGCATACAATGCCATAGCCTGGGCCGAAGCCGAAAAGCTTCTCAAGGCCAAGGCGGCAGCGGCCGGCAAGTCCGTCGCCGCGATTTCCGGCGACCCCACCTCCTGCACGAACGAAGTCCTTTCCGCCATCCTCCGCGCGAAGGGTTCGAAGGACTTCTACTTCATGCCCGATGAGGAACAGCCCGCCCTCGCGGCCTGGACCTCCATGGGCGGCAGGGGAAGGCTCGGCTACGACATCGAAAACAGCGACTGCATCCTCGCGGCCGCCCCTGTGCTGGAAAGCTGGGGCGTCGTCGCCGGCAACAGGGCGGCGTTCAACAGGCATCACCCTGTCGGCGCACCTTCCACGCAGAAGCTCATCTATGCCGGCCCCGTGCAGAACAACACGGCCGCAGGCGCCGATCTCTGGCTGCCCATAAAGCCCGGCACGGAAACCATACTGATGCTCGGCATCGCGCACCTGCTCATCAAGGCCGGGCGCAATGCAGCCGATTTCGAGCACGGATACACCCCAGCCAATTTCAAGGAATTCGCAGATCTCGCGGCCGAATACACGCCGGAGAAAGTCTGCGCCGCCACCGGTGTCCCCGCCCAGAGGCTGGAAGCCGCAGCAGCCATGCTCCTCGACGCCAAGGCACCTCTCGCCATAGCCGGTTCCGAACTCGGAAGCGGCGGCGGAGCCGCGCCTGTCATGGCCGCCCTGTCGATAAACATGCTCCTCGGCCGCATCGGCTCCAAGGGAGGCGTCGTCTGCCTTCCCGACCACGCCAATGTCGTCAAGGGCGCAATGAAATACAGCGAAATCATGGCCAGGCCGCTTGTCAGCTATACGCAGGACGTGGCTTCCGGAAAGAAACCGGCCCCCGCATTCCTGTTCATCCACGCTGCAAACCCGGTGTACGCGCTTCCCTCCGATTCCGGTATGAAGCAGACCATGCAGAAGGCCGGATTCACCGTCGCGGTCGCCAGCTTCTTCAGCGAGACCTGTGCCGAAGCCGATCTGGTCCTTCCGGCCACACTCGGCATGGAAGCCTTCGATGACGTGCAGACGCCCTACGGTTCGGGCCGGATCACCTATGCCTTCGCCCGCCCCGTCGTGAAACCCTTCGGCGAAGCCCGCCCCGCAGGCGAGCTCTATATCGCCCTTGCCCAGGAGCTGGATGTCCAGCTCGGCGTCAAGGACATGCCCGACCTGCTGTACCAGCATGCATTCGCCCTGGGCACCCCCTTCCGCCAGATGATGGAGAAGGGAACCGTCTTCACGGCCGATTCCGCGGCACCGCTGCCGAAGATGAAGTTCAACGTGCGGTCTCTCAAGGCGGCTCTTTCCGCCGCCCTTCCCGGCGACGCACCGGTTCTGGCACCCGTGGTCGTGCTTGGCCTCGGCACAGCAGCCACCTCCGTTCCGCCCTTTGCGGCGAAAACCGTCACCGACTACCAGATCTGCGGCAAGTACAGCGTAGCCCAGATGAACGGCGCCACCGCCGCTTCGCTCGGCGTGCGTGACGGCGACGGACTCCGCCTCACCGCCGAAAACGGGGCAACGGCCGAAGTCATCGTTTCCATATTCGAAGGCGTCATGCCCTCATCCATTTCCCTTGTCGCCGGACTCGGCCACACGGCCTTCGACGAATTCAGCAGAGGAAAGGGAACCAGTGTCGTTTCACTGACCGGCATCACCCGCGAACCTGGAACCAATCTCCCCGTATGGGGAACCGCCGGCCTGAAGGCCGCAAGGGCATAGGGGAATAGCCATGTCTGCCGAAACCAAAGAATTCAAAATAAAATGGGGCATGGTCATCGACATCGACAAATGCACGGGCTGCGGCGCGTGCATGGTCGCATGCCAGGCCGAAAACAATGTCGCTCCCGCCGCAGTAGGCGGAAACAAGCTGCGTTCCCTCAACTGGCTCACGGTCTTCCGTCTTTCCAACCGCAAGCCCTTCCCCGACCATGAGGTCGCCTACCTTCCCAGGCCCTGCATGCAGTGCGGCAAGCCTTCGTGCGTAGCCGTCTGCCCCGTCATCGCCACCGACAAGCGCGAGGAGGGCGGCATCGTCAGCCAGATTCCTCCCCGCTGCATCGGCTGTCGATACTGCATGGCCTCGTGTCCCTACCATGCCCGCTACTTCAACTGGTACGACCCGAAGTGGCCCGGCGACCTTTCCCAGGCTCTCACGCCCGACGTCTCCACGCGTATGCGCGGTGTCGTGGAGAAGTGCTCCTTCTGCCACCATCGTTTCATGAAGGCCCAGGAACTGGCCGTTTCACAGGGACGCGATCCCTACGACCTCCCCGACGGCGCGTATATCACCGCCTGCACGGAGGCCTGCCCCAACGGCGCCATCACCTTCGGCGACGTGAACAACCCCAAGCACAAGGTGCATGAGCTCATCAAGAGCCCGTATGCCTTCCGCCTGCTTGAGCGTCTCGGCACCGATCCCCAGGTCTACTACATGAGCAAACGCGAATGGGTGCGCCGCGAAGGCGACAACTACCTGGAAAATGAAAAAACCGGCGAACCCTTAAAGAAGCTGGGGTAGTCTTATGGATTACAGCAAACCTATTGATGCGGAGCTCTTCCCCGAAGGATGCGAGCGCTGCTCTCTTACGAAGTTCACCGGCTGGATGGCCTTCCTCGGGGTCTTCTTCCTGTGGGGTCTCTATGCCGCCGTACGTATCCTGGCCTTCGGCCTGGGTGAGACGGGCATGGACGACTACTTCGGATTCGGCCTCTGGATCACCCTTGACCTTGCCGTCATCGCACTGGGCGCCGGCGCCTTCTTCACCGGAGCGCTCCGCTACATCCTCAATATCGACGAACTGAAGAACATCGTGAACCTTGCGGCCGTGGTAGGCTTCCTCTGCTACACGGGCGCCATGATGATCCTCGTCCTCGATATCGGCCAGCCGATCCGCTGCTGGTTCGGCTACTGGTACCCCAACGTGCACTCCATGCTGACGGAAGTCATCTTCTGCATCACCTGCTACTGCATCGTCCTCATCCTTGAGTTCGTGCCGCTGGTGCTGGAGAACAGGCAGCTGATGAAGAACCGCTTCATCCATGCCCTTGCCCATAACTTCCACGTCTACATGCCCGTCTTCGCCGGCATCGGCGCCTTCCTCTCCACCTTCCACCAGGGCTCCCTCGGCGGCATGTACGGCGTCCTCTTCGGCCGTCCCTACCTCTTCCGCGAAGGCTTCTTCATCTGGCCCTGGACGTTCTTCCTCTTCACCCTTTCCGCAGTCGCCTGCGGCCCCATGTTCACGGTGCTCGTCTGCACGCTCATGGAGAAGATCACGGGCCGCAAGCTCGTGAGCTGGGAAGTGAAGGAACTCATGGGCAAGGTGGGCCGCACGATGCTGCTCGTCTACACCGTGTTCAAATGCCTCGACAGCTTCACCTGGGCCTGTGGCCTGCTTCCTGTCGAAGGCCTCACCTTCGACCAGATGTTCCACGGCTGGATCTACGGCAAATGGATGTTCTGGCTGGAGCACGCGCTTCTTGTCATCCCGCTCATCGTCCTGTTCATCAAGCCGATGCGCCAGTGCAGGCCCGTGTTCTACCTCATGCTGTTCCTCGTATGCACCAGCATCACAATCAACCGCTATGTGCTCACCGTCCAGGGCATCGCATTCCCCGTCATGCCTTTCGACCGCTGGTACGAATACGCCCCCAACTGGGCCGAATGGGCCAGCAGCATACTTGTCATCTCGTATGCGGCCATGGTCCTCTCCCTTGCCTACCGCTACCTTCCCATGTTCCCGCAGGAGCGTGAGCTGAACAAGTAGCCGGACATGGCGCAGGCCATTCCAGGGCGGCTCTTCCTGAGCCGCCCTTTTTTATCACCTATGACGAACAGGCTTTGCTTTGAGTCGCTCATAGGATACCCTGTCTTATCAAAACCGCTGATCCATCCACGGAGCAGGCCGGCCTATGCCAGCTGCAGCCGGACATCTTCCGGTACAGCTCGGGAATCCGTTCACCCGACAGGGCATGCAGTGTCATGTATCCACGGCCTGTGGACGGGACTGCATGGCAGATCCGCCGGAATCCGCATGGACAAGCGCCCATCCAGATATGGATCCGACCCAAGGAGACCCCATGAAAAGACGCATCACGCCTCCCGTATCGGGGCTGCATATCCTCCTTCTGGGATGCATGAGCTCCGGAAAATCCACCATCCTCAACGCCCTTCTGGGAAAAGGCGACTTCCCCGCCGGCAACCGTGCGACGACCGCGCAGATCTTCAAGATCATGCACGACCCGGAATGCGATGAGCCGCTCTGCCGCAATCCCTCCACCGAAGGAGACTGGCAGCCTCTTTCCAATGAAAGGCTGAAGGAATGGAACGGCACCATGAAGGAGAACGTGCCTGCCGAAGTGCTTCTGCGATTTCCGCATCTGCAGAAGAAGCGCCCCGTCGTCATCTACGACACTCCCGGCCCGAACACCAGCAGATACGCCGAGCACCGGGCGGAGACATACTACGCCCTCGAGCGCCTCCCTCTGACGCATATATTCCTCGTGCTCGACATGGCACAGCTCCATACGAAGGACGAGGAAGCGCTTCTGGCCGACATGGGAAAGGTCATGAAGGCACGCGGCGGCCTTCCGCTCCTGGTTATCCTCAACAAGGCCGACGTCATCGACATCGAAAAGGAGTCCGTCGAGGAAATCATCGGAGAGATCCGGGAGACTGTCTCGCAGCATGTGCCCGCGGGGACCAGAATCGACATACTTCCCGTCATGGCGAAGGGAACGGAAGTCTGGCGGCGCATGATAGAACATGACACGCTCACCAGCTTCGAAATCGAGTTCGCCCAGTACATCGACTGGCGTCTCTGCGAAGACATCCGCATCCACGCCCTCATCCCCGAAGATGTGCGTACCAGCGTTTCCGAACAGATGGAGGAATGGCGCCGCCTGCAGAAGTTCTCGCAGGCCTTCAGATCCTCACTTGAATACATTGCAAAACGCATCCACCCCGGCGCGGAGCTGATAAACCGCAGCGTCAGCAGGATCCATGACTACGCCGACTGCCGACGGGCCATAACCGGTTCCGGCATCATCGCCCTTGAGGAATATATCGACGCCCTTTCTCCCGACTGGAACCGGGCTTCACAGAAAGCCCAGCCTGTCATGACAGAAGCGGCCCCCCGGAAAAACGAAGAACCATCCGCCGGATCCGCAGGTGCGGGCACCCTGACGGTTCCGATTGAATCCCCCACCGATCCTTCGGTACGGAACGCAGCCTCTTCCGACGCCCCGGCCGCCCCGAACCGTGACACGGCTCTCGCCCTCCTGCGGAAGTACAACAAGGACGTCTTCCACATCCAGCATGCCCTGACCGTAGAAGCCGTCATGCGCCATCTTGCCCGCGAGCTCGGCTATGCCGATGAAGCGGATTTCTGGGCGGCCGCCGGCCTCCTCCACGACATAGACTTCGAGAACTGGCCCGACAGGCACTGTCTCAAGGCACCTGAGCTTCTTGCCGAAATCGGCGCAGACGAACGTCTCGTGCATGCCGTATGCAGCCACGGCTTCGGTCTCTGCTGCGATGTGGAGCCCGTACATGAGATGGAGAAGGTCCTTTTCGCTGTAGACGAGCTTACGGGCCTCATAGGTGCAGCGGCCCTCATGCGCCCGTCCAGAAGCACTTCAGATATGGAGATTTCCAGCCTTAAGAAGAAATTCAAGGACAAGAAGTTCGCCGCCGGCTGTTCGCGCGATGTGATACGCTCAGGCGCGGAACGCCTCGGCTGGACGCTTGACCGGCTCCTCGAAACCGCGCTCGGCGCGATGAAGGCGACCGAGGCCGGAATCCGTGAAGAGCTCTCCAGATCGGATTCATGAATGAAAAGCCCCGCATGTGCCGACCACATGCGGGGCGTCCCCTTCCTGTCCGTTCCACTCAGGGCTTCCGCGCGGACGGGGACTGTCCATACGCGGAAGCTGTATCAGGCAAGCCCGTCGGGCTTTTCCTTCAGCTCAGGCTTTCGCCCGTCCTTATCCTGCGGCCCTGGAGGACATCCATCACATAGATGATGCCGTCCCCCTCATGTCCGGTCGCCGCGCCTTTCGCTATGGCGTCCATAGCCTTTTCGACGGAATCGTCGGCAATGACCAGCTCGATCCTGACCTTTTTCAGAAGGGTCACTTCCGTAGCGACGCCGCGGTACATTTCCACATATCCCTTCTGGCGTCCGGAACCGAGGATGTTCGTGACGGACATGGTATAGATCGCTTCCGCATAAAGCGCCTGCTTGACCGCGCCGAGGCTTTCCGGCCGAATATATGCGATAACAGCCTTCATCTTCTTTTCCTTCTTTGGCTACTCGTTGGAGAATATCTGGAAGCCGCTGTAGACGTCCGTTCCGTGTTCGGTGATATCAAGGCCCTTCAGTTCCACTTCCCTGCTCACACGCAGCCCCACGACCTTGTCGACGATCTTGAATGCGATGAAGCCGGTCACAAACGCCCACACGGCAACGGCAAAGGCGCCTATGATCTGAACAAGGAGGATATGCGCGTCTCCTCCATAGAGGATGCCGACCGACTCGCCGTAGCCCGGCGCCGCGAAGAAAGCCACGAGAATGCTGCCAAGGGTGCCGCATACGCCGTGTACGGACACGGCACCGACAGGATCATCGACACGCAGCTTCTGATCAAGGAAGAGAACGGAAAACACGACCACGACACCGCACATCGCCCCGATGAATATCGAGCCTGAAGGCGAGACCTCGAAGCAGCCGGCAGTGATGCCCACAAGGCCGGCGAGGCAGCCGTTCATGGACATCGAGGGGTCGGGCTTGCCGGTTATGAACCAGATGGTCACCATTGCCGTGACAAAGCCCATGCAGGCGGCCAGGCAGGTATTCACGCCGATATAGCCGACAGTCCCGTCCGCAGCCGTCGTCGAGCAGCAGTTGAAGCCGAACCACGCGAACCAGAGGATGAGTACGCCGAGAGCGACCAGAGGGATGTTGTGCCCGGGAATGGCGCGGGCTCTGCCGTCAGCAGTATATTTCCCAAGCCTGGGGCCGACGCAGATGGCGCCTGCGAGCCCTATCCAGCCGCCGACGGAATGGACCACGGTGGAACCGGCGAAGTCAATGAACCCGAGGCTCTCGATCCAGCCCTTCGTTTCTGCGAAAAGACCGTTCCAGCACCAGCTTCCGCTGACGGGATAGATGAATACGCTCACGATGACGGAGACAAGGATATACGCCTTGAAATCCGTACGCTCCGCCACGCAGCCCGAAACGATCGTGGCCGCCGTGGCGCAGAACATCGTCTGGAAAAAGAAGAACGTCCATGCCCACAGGCCATCCTCGGTGGCCGGATCAGCAAAGCTCAGGCAGAACGAGGGATTTCCAAAGAAGCCCGTCGCGTTGGCCCCGAACATGACGCCGAAGCCTACGAGGAAGAACAGCGGCGTTCCGAGGCTGAAATCAAGAAAGTTCTTCATGAGGATGTTGCCCGCGTTCTTCGCACGGGTCAGGCCGCACTCGACGAGGGCGAAGCCCGGCTGCATGAACATGACGAGCATGCCGCCGAGCAGGGTTATGATCACATTGCCATGACGCTGGCTCAGTGCGCCGCCATCATCCGCAAATGCCGCCGCCGGGGCAAGGATCGCAATGGCGAGTAAGGTCAGGACGGATCGAATGGGCGCCGTGCCGCCGCTTGTGCTGGACATAAGTACCTCCGTGCTCAATCTATGCGGCATAGCCTTCATCCGGCTGCCGCTCGATATGGAATTGCTGTACGGCTCCCATCTTGCACATTTCATGCCAACATGATTTTTTATTTATATTTTCAATATGTTATCATAGTACACAAAAACAGAATTCGATTCATTGATACAATTTTGTTTCATCCTGTGCGTCGTATCTACATATCCTCGGCGATGCCATGGCTGCAGACGCCTGAAATCCTACGGAACATCCGGTACATTTTTGTTTCAGCCGTCCCTCGTCTTTAAATCCCTCCATGCTTCTGCGGCTCTCCGTCTTCTGACGGCTTTTCAGCTCCCCAGAAAACCATTCCCCCCTGTCGGTACAAAATCGTCTCACCTATATTCCACTCACAAAGGGATGCCGCCTCGCGCAGGCCTTTAAAATCGAAGAAGCCCCGCACGATGTGCGGGGCTTCTTCGATTCATTCCGGAAGGACGACCTCCGGAAGACAGTCATCAGAAGGGCTGTCCCATGGAGAACTCGAAGCGGCCGCTGTGGCGCTTCGTTCCGTCAGCATTCTTGGAAAGAGGATAGCCGTAGGCAAGGCGGAGGTCGCCCATCGGAGAACGCCAGCGTATTTCAAGACCGGCGGACGAATAGACCTTGTCGAGCAGCTTCTGCTGGTCACTGTCGGTATTGAAGCCTATATCGTAGAAGGGGACGAAGGCGAGGCCGATTTCCGGCTTGACGACCCAGATATATTCCAGGTTCGCAAAGCCCATGCGGTCGGAACCGATGGTTTCCTTCGTCTTCCTGTCCCGAGGCGAGATGTCGTCGTACGAATAGCCTCGGATGGAGCGGATGCCGCCGAGCCAGAAGCGCTCGAAGACAGGTATCGTCTTATCCTTCTCCGTCGTGTATGCGGCGCCTACCCTGCCGCGGGCATGCAGGATATTCGTGTCGTTGAGCCCGTAATAGAAGCCGGCATCCAGCGTAGGCTTGAAGAAGCTGTCATCGCCGCCCGTCCACTTGCTTCCATACTGGACATTGACGGAGAACTTCGTGCCTTCCGTCGGGAAGGTCGCCTTGTTCGTCGTGTCGCGGCTTATGCCTGCGGAAACGACACTTGCCCAGTGCTTGCCCTTATAGGCCTGGATGATCCGGGAAGCCTGGTCGGACATATGGTACAGGTTGTAGCGTTCGAAACGGTAGCCGAAGCTGACGTTCGTATATTCGCCTATCGGATGGAATAGCGTCGTCTTTATGCCGGTGGAGCGCTTATAGAAGTACGACCATTCCTCCTCTATGCCGTAGGGATTGACCGACAGGCCCCAGTACGTGTCGAAGAGGCGGGGATTCAGGAACTGAGCCTCAAGATACTGCTCGCTCGCAGACGTGTATCCCGAAAGCCCGAGCGTATAGCCGCGGCCGAAAAGGTTGTTCTCCGTGATGGAGGCCATCACGCCGAACTTGTCGTATGTGGAGTAGCCGAAGCCCACACTGATGACGCCGGTATCGGTTTCCTTCACATCCATCTTGAGGTCCACTTCACCGGGCACTCCGGTGGGGACCACCTTGGGATTGACTTCGCTGAAGTAGCGGGTCTTCTCAAGGCGCTGGGCGGAACGGCGCATCTTCGCACCGCTGAAGGCCTGGCCGTCGGCCAGACGCATTTCGCGGAGGATGACGTTGTCGCGGGTGCGGTTGTTGCCGGAAACCTCCACGCGGCGGATATACTGCTTCTCGCCGGGCTTGACGGTGTACACGACATCGACCTTGCCGTCCTCGGGCCTGGTCTGGGGATCGATGGAAACGTCGGCGAAGGCATAGCCGTAGTCGGAGTAGAAATCCGTCAGGGCCTTGATGTCGCTCTGCAGCACTTCGGTATCGAAGTACTTCCCTTCGGCCGCGAGCTCATCCATCTTGATTTCCTGAAGGATCCGCTCCTCGGTATCTATCAGATCACCGCGGAGAATGACGTTGCCTACCTTGTAGTGGATGCCTTCGCGCACCTTGAATACGACACGGATGCCGTCTTCCTCATACGTCACCTCGGGAGCGGAAACCTGGCCGTCGACATAGCCGTACTTCATGAACCAGGCCTTGATCTGCTGCGTATCCTTCTCCAGCTGGTCATCCTTCAGGACACCCGAACCGGTGAACCAGGAAAACATGCCGCGCTCCTTGAGGGAAAGCACCTTCTTGATATCGTCGGGATCCACCTCGGAGAGGCCTTCAAGGGCGACTTCCTTGATATAGAGCTTGCTGCCCTCCTTGACATGGAACACCAGAGCGGCGGCCGTGCCGTCCGTACGGCTCTCCACATCATAGCTCACCTCGGCGAGGTAGAAGCCCTTCTTATGGTAGAGGTCGGTGATCTTCTGGATATCCTCGGCAAGCACCTTCTCGTTCAGCACGGAGCCTTTGTGCGTGGACATGGCCTCGTTGCTATCGCCCATTCGCACGGCTTCGGAGCCTTCCACGCGGATGTCATCGATACGGGGCTTCTCGTCGACCGTGAAGACCAGCACGGGGCCGGCGCCGCGGTTCTCTATATCGGCGCTTACGTCATTGAAGTAGCCGAGATCCCAGATGGCCTTGACGTCCTCATCAATGGTGTCTTCGCTGATGGAATCGCCCTTTCTGCTCTGCACGCGGACAAGCACGCGGTCCGGGTCGAGAAGACGGAGTCCCCTGACCTGCACATCGGCAAGGCCGCCGCCTTTGCACAGCGGGCATTCGCGCTCCATCAGGCGCGAGAGCGGCT
>JAKSQA010000089.1 GCA_024404335.1 Mailhella sp. | reverse complement strand
CACGGCAACGAGCACAAGGAATCCCTCGCTCCCGAAAGCGGCATGTCCACCGACTTCTACCCCATCGGATTCAACGGCACGTTTGACGACGCCGAAGGCTGGAAGTCCCTCCCCGAGGGTGACGAGCCCCTCGAAATGACGGTCACCGTCAAGTTCAAGGAATCCCTCATGCCCCTGCAGGACCAGGTCTGGCACGTCCTCACCTGGCAGAACGAAGACGGCGAATACGACCGTGTCGCCCTCTGCCCCGAGAAAGACTACGCCAAGGCCTTCTGCACCGTCGAGCTCGGCAAGTGGTCCCAGCCCGTGCAGAACGACTATGTCGTCGTCGAAGACGGCCATGTCGAGAAGGGCGTGTTCCGCTGCAAGCTGATGGAACTCGACCCCGATGATCCGGGCGACGGCTTCAAGCTGTACATCTCCGGCATCGCCGGACGCATCGGCTTCATCGCTCCCCAGTCCGCCGCCGAACTCATCGACCTCTCCCAGCAGATCACTGCCAACGACATCGGTCTCGTCGCGTACATCCACAAGGTCATCGACACCGACACCGTGTGCGAGCTCGTCGAATTCCACAGCGAATGGCTCTGGAACTGCATCAGCAGCCTCCTCAAGGCCACTCCCGACTGGGATCTCTTCTACATGCACTCCCATCCCATCGACTGGTTCTACCACGGCTGGCTGAGCGAACTCGACAGCAAGGATCCCGCCGTCCGCGCCGCCGCCGAAAAGATGGAACGCCACATTTACACCGTTGAAGACCGCCTCCTCGGCCGCCTCATGGACCTGATGGGCGATGAGACCCTCATCTGCTGCTGCTCCGACCACGGCGCCACCCCGCTGGGCCCGATTCTCAACACCGCCCACGCCCTGCGCGAAGCCGGCCTCTGCTCCTACGAGCCCAAGAAGTCCGAAAACTTCTGGGACATCTACGAAGAGACCGAAGGCTTCAACTACCAGCTCGACGTCAGCAAGTCCCTCGCCGTGCCTCAGCGCTACATGTGCGTGTACGGCAACCTCAAGGGCAAGTACCCCGGCGGCATCGGCGAGCCCGAGGATTACGAGAACGTCCGTCAGCGCATCATCGACGCCCTGCTTGACTACAAGCACCCCGACACCGGCGAACGTCCCGTCCTCCTTGCCGTCCGCAAGGAAGACGCCCACGTCTTCGGCATGGGCGGCGCCCAGGCCGGCGACGTCGTGTACGTCCTGAAGCCTGAGTACATGGCCGAACACGGCTACGGCTTCCCCACCGGCGAATCCGGATGCGGCAGCCTCAAGAACCTCCTCATGTTCCACGGCCCGAACATCAAGAAGGGCTTCGTGTACGACCGTCCGCGCTGGCTCGCCGACATCGTGCCCACCCTCTGCTACATCACCGGCAACCCGATTCCCGCCGATGCCGAAGGTGCTCCGATCTACCAGATCATGGAAGATCCCAACCTCGTGAAGTAAGTCCCCGGCGCCTGCGCCTGCGGAACACTCCCGCCCGCTCCGGCGGGCGGGAGCAGAACATCAGATATACTGAAGGAAGACTACAATGGCTGAAAAGAAAGCTATCCTCGTCATCGACAGCGCCCTCGACCTGAACGCCGACGGCGAAGCCCTTGCCACCCTCAAGAAGAAGGCTGCCGTCCTCCCCAACGCCGACTGCGCCGGCCTCGCCGACATCGCCGCCAAGCTCGGCGCCGTGAAGGCCGATGCCGCCGGCCTCGCCGCCGCCCTTGAGACCAAGGAAGAGACCGTCCTCGTGCTCGCCGAAGGCGAAGGCGCCCTCGCCGCCGCTCTCGAAGCCGCCGACCGCCGCACCCTCATCGCCGTGGCCGCCTCCAACGGCGTCGCCTTCTACGGCCTGGCCATCAACGGCAAGGCCGGTGTGGTCGAACGCGCCGTCACCGCCGCCGACGTGGCCCTCACCATCGCCACCATCGCCGACCTCGCCATCGACGGTTCCTGCACCGCCGCCGTCATCTATCAGGTCATGAAGAACCCCAACCTGAAGCTCGACGAAATCAAGAAGCTCAAGGAAGCCATCGCCCGCATGGAATCCGTCATCAACCGTGACAACCGCGAGCCCTGGGACAAGCACGACTGCGCGTAAGCAGCAGCGTTTCTCCGGAACCGTTTTCCCACGGACGCCCGGCCTTTCGGGCCGGGCGTCTCCTTCATCCGCATAAGGAGCATCCCATGCAGCTTTCGGTCAAGTACCATCGCGACGGCGACGTCCATACCATTGAAACCGGCGGCGCCGCCCTCGGCAACATCGTCATCGACAACACGAACATCCCCGCCGACCAGCGCGGCGGCACTGCCAAGCAGCTGCTCGCTTCCGCTGCCATCTTCTGCTACGCCTCCGCGCTCAACGCCGCCATGGAGACCCGCGCTCTGAAGTACCAGAGCCTTGACGTCACCGCCGAAATGACCGTCGACGCCAACGAGAAGGGCCAGAGCAGGGTTCAGAAGATCGTCATCACCGCCAACGTCGGCATCGATGAGGAAGACCTCGACCTCTTCGAGCGTGTTGCCCGCGTCATGAAGGGCGGCTGCCTCGTCACCGGTTCCCTCCATGACGGCATCGAAATGGAATACAAGCTCAACGCCGTCTGCGAAGACGACTAAAGGAGTCCGAAATGGCCAAGACCGCTGCGGAACTCAATCTCCCCGCTGAAATCAAGTACACCGACGAGCACATCTGGGCCCGTGTCGAAGGCGACGAGATCGTCATCGGCGTGAGCGATTTCGCCCAGGACCAGCTCGGCGAAGTCGTGTTCGTCGACGTCCCCGGCGTGGGCGACACCTTCGGCTCCCATGATGAATTCGGCGAAATCGAATC
This sequence comes from Mailhella sp., assembly GCA_024404335.1. Taxonomy (GTDB): domain Bacteria; phylum Desulfobacterota; class Desulfovibrionia; order Desulfovibrionales; family Desulfovibrionaceae; genus Mailhella. The sequence goes on along the minus strand of JAKSQA010000089.1, from coordinate 2,309 downwards.
CATCAAGGCCGTCAACAAGCTCTTCATGCCCGTGGCCGGCGAAGTGACCGCCGTCAACGAAGACCTCGACGGCACCCCCACCCTGGTGAACGTCGACTGCTACGGCAAGGGCTGGATCATCAAGGCCAAGCCTGAGAACATGGCCGACCTTGAAGCCCTCATGGCTGCCGACGCCTACCGCGCCTCCCTGTAGGCATCATTCCTGCGAATGGACTTAAGCCCCGCTATCCCTCGGCGGGGCTTTTGTTTTTTTACAGCATTCCACAGGCTCGGCTTTTCCTGCGCCCGACCGTTCTTTCTGACAATCTGCAGTGCAGCCCGGACATGGCTGCGCCGGAGGGCATGCCGTCGCATATGGACTGGGTTCCGCCGCTGCTGAAGATGTTCCGCTTCGCCGTGACGCCGGATACAACGCATTCCAGCAGGCGCAGACCTTCCCTACGCCCCGGATCCGCCGTTCCGTGTGATCATCGTGGAGACGCCGTCGGGAATGACGACGACCTCCGCATCGGGGCCCTTCATGGAGAAGGCGATGTCCAGGGCCTCGCGGGCCGTCGCGGCGGAGATGCAGTGCGCCCTGCGGACTGTTTCCGGTTCGAGCGCGCTTCCGCAGAAGATGACGGGGTGGGAGAGAAGGGTCCGCAGGAAGACCTGCATGCTCCACTGCTCCGGGATGGTCTTTTCCGGAGGGATGGATGCCAGCCTGTCGCGTATCTCCTCCGGAGAGCCCGAGAAGAGGAGGCGGGCGAAATGCTCGCCGCCTATGCCGTCGACGCAGCCGGCGAAAGACATACGGATTGACGAATCCTCCGGCCGGAAAAGGAAAGGCCTCCCCGGGTGCCGCGGGGAGGCCTTGGGAAAGGAAGAGACTTTCCCGGGAAGGGGAGGAGGCAGGTGTTCTCCCCTTTGATTATAGATTGCGATGAACCCGGCTATGGCTTCCCTGCCGCATAGTCCTCGCACATGGAAAGGAAGTAGCGGTGGAAGCGCGTGTCTTCCGTCAGCTCGGGGTGGAAGGCTGAGGCCAGGATGTTCCCCTGCCGCACGGCTGCGGGAAGCACAGTGCCGGCAAGGTCGGCCTCGGCAAGGACCTCCACGCCTTCTCCGCGCCGCGTGATCAGCGGTGCGCGGATATAGACGGCCTCGATGTCGGGGCCTACATGCCGTATGGGGAGCGGGGCCGTGAAGCTGTCGATCTGGCGGCCGAAGGCGTTGCGCCGGGCCCTTGCGTCCAGAAGCCCCAGGCGGGGCTGGTCGAGCGGCATGCCGTCAGGGCCTTCGATCTCGCTGCAGAGCATGATGAGGCCGGCGCAGCTTCCGTAGACGGGCATGCCCGCACGGCCGCATCCGCGGATGGGGTCGACCAGGCCGCACATCACAAGCAGGCGGCCGATCACGGTGCTTTCCCCGCCGGGGATGATGAGCCCGTCGAACCTGTCCAGCCCCGCGAAGCGCGCGTCGGCAGGGTCGGGAGCCTGGCGTATCTCCACGGCATGGGCGCCGCAGCGCTCCACCATGGCGCAGTGCTCCCTGAAGGCGCCCTGCATGGCGATGACACCTATTTCGAGGGACATCCTACCAGCCTCTTTCCTGCATGCGGGCCTCGGGCCCGATGGTGGAGATCTCCAGGCCCTGCATGGGCTCGCCGAGGGATTCGGAAACGCGGGCGAGGATTTCGGGATTCCTATAGTTCGTCACGGCCTCGACGATGGCCTTGGCGAACCTGGCGGGATTGGCGGACTTGAAGATGCCGGACCCGACGAAGACGCCGTCGCAGCCGAGCTGCATCATGAGGGCGGCGTCGGCGGGGGTGGAGATGCCGCCCGCGGCGAAGTTGACCACGGGGAGACGGCCGTGGGCGCGCACGGCGTTGACCTGTTCAAGAGGGGCGCCGATGTTTTTGGCGTAGGCAGGCACTTCTTCTTCGGGCAGGGCGAGGAGGATGCGGATCTGGCTGGACATGGCGCGCATGTGCTTCACGGCCTCGATGACGTTGCCGGTGCCGGGCTCGCCTTTTGTGCGGATCATGGAAGCGCCTTCGCCGAGGCGGCGGAGGGCTTCGCCGAGGTTCCTGGCGCCGCAGACAAAGGGCACCTTGAAGGCGTGCTTGTCGATATGGAAGGCGTCGTCGGCGGGGGTGAGCACCTCGCTCTCGTCGATGTAGTCGACGCCGAGGTATTCGATGATCTGCGCTTCGGCGAAGTGCCCGATGCGTACCTTGGCCATGACGGGGATGGTGACGGCTTCCATGATTTTTTTCACCAGGCCGGGGTCGGCCATGCGGGCGACGCCGCCGGCCTTCCTGATGT
>JAKSQA010000088.1 GCA_024404335.1 Mailhella sp. | reverse complement strand
AGGTTGATGATCCTGGGCAGCAGCAGCGGCGCGGAGAGGCCGCTGCGGTAGATGTCGAGGAGGTAGCGCTTCGGGCGGTTGAGCGGGAAGACGATGACGGCGTCTCCGGGATTGCCGCCGGTGATCTCATCGGCAAGGCGTCGGATGCGGAGGAGGAAGTCGTCGGTCCAGGGGACGATGAGGAAGGGGGAGGAATGTTCCTGCATGGATGTACCTGCTCAGACGCTGATTACCCTGCGGAGGTCGAGATAGACGAGGGCGCCCTTCGCCGGTCTGCCGGTGGCCTCAGCCAGCAGGCTGAGATAGTTTGAGATCTGCCTGAGATGCTCCGGATCGGGGACTTCGCGCGGCGAGCCGGTCTTGTATTCGACGGCCGTGAGGCCCGGGCCCTCGTCGACAAGGAGGTCCACCCTGAACTGACGGCCGCCGGCGTCGAGGAGGGGGTGCTCCGGATCGCCCATGGAAAGCCACCCGGCGGTCTCGGGCAGCGCTGCGTACCATGCGAGGGCGTCGGTCAGCTCCCTGCGCAGGGCCTGCATGTCCGTACCGGCGTATGCGGGGAATTCCGCAAGCCCGCGGGAGACCGCAAGCGCGGCATCCTTCCGGGCGGATTGTCCGCCGCTGCCGGATACATGGAGGAATTCGAGGCAGCGGTGCGCAATCGTGCCGCGTGTCTTCGGCGTGAACTCCACGCTTTCCAGGGGGGAGTGGAAGATCCTCAGCCTGGGAAGCCACCCCATGGGGCGCCACGGTCCGCCGGCCACTTCGGGCAAGGCCTCCGCTTTTCCGGAAGCTGCGGGTACTGCGGCCTCAGGGGAGGCTGCAGGAAGCGCGCCGGAGGTCTGCCGAAGGGGCTGCTCGGCTCCGGCCTGGCTTCCGGCTCCGTCAGCCGGGGCAGACGCATCCTCTTCGGGAAGCGTGTCTCCGCCGGGGATGGAGGCGGGGGATTCGGCAGGGGCGGGGCGTTCGCCCCAGATGGAGAACTCCCCGTCGGGAGCCATGCCCTCCCGCATGCCGGAGAGCAGCGTGTCCAGCATGGCGGCGAACGGCCCCGTCTCGGGGGAGGGGATGAAGCAGTGGAGCTCCTCCACGGCGCGCGTCATGGCGACATAGAGGAGGTTGACGGCCTCGCGCAGGGTGGTCAGCCTGGCCTCGTACCATTCGGCGCCCATTTCCCTGAAAGGCCGCACGAGTACGCCTTTGCTGCCGCACATGCGGAAGACCGCGTCCCCGTCGCCCCTCCTTCCCTCGGCCTCATTGAGCCAGGGAAGGAGGACCGCCTTGAATTCGAGCCCCTTTGCGGTGTGCATGGTCATGATGGATACGGCGTCCATCGAATCCGGGAGCGGGGCCTTCTCCTCCGTGCCGGATTCGTCCCAGAACTCCAGGAATCCCGTGAGGTCGGAGAAGCCGTTCTCCTCGGCATTGAACACGACTTCGAGGAACCGCTGGAGGAAGCCTTCGGATTCCGGGCACCGCTGTCGGATGTCCCACCGTTCGAGGAGCTCCATGGCGAGGTCGTACGGGGTTATGAGTCCGGCGTCGTCGAGTATCGGCTCGAATATGGACTCCCAGGCCATGGGGAAGTCCCTGCGGAAGAGGCGGGCGATCCCCTTGCCGTGAGGCAGGGCCGATGCCCATTCCTCAAGCTGCGTGATGCCGGGCATGGTCTCCGGAGATGGGGGGAGGATGTGCCGCCCCGTGGCGACGTTCCAGAATGCGGTGTCGTCCTCCGGATCGTTGAGGAAGCGGAAGAGTTCGACGAACTCGGAGACGACGGGCTGCTCCGCAAGGCGGAGGCTGCCCTGTGTGACCACGGGTATCCGCCGGGCCATCAGCCATGAGGCCGCTTCCGCCGCCTGCTTCCCCGTGCGGGTGAGGATGCAGATGTCGCCCCAGCGGCGCCGGTTTCCGAGGGATTCGACCAGGTCGGGGACCATCTCGGGCAGTACGCGCTCCCCGTCCTTCCCCTGGAGGTCGAAAAGCCGCACCATGCCGCCGGAGGCGCATTTGTCGGCTCTCTGCGCCGAGTCTCTGAATGCCCTTGCGAGCATTTCCGTATGGCGGGCCAGCAGCATGGGGTCGGGGCATTCCAGGGGCTTGAGCAGCTTCGCGGCGAACTGTGCGTCGGCTATGCGGGAGAAGAGGGCGTTGTTCCAGGCGACGATGCGCTCACGGCTGCGCCAGTTGAAGGGGAGCGTCTCGGTCCGCACGCCGCCGGCAAGGCTGGCTGTCCGGGATTTGGGGTCGGCGGCATCCTCGAAGAGCGACGCGTCGCCTCCGCGCCAGCCGTAGATGGCCTGCTTGACGTCGCCGACGATCGTGAGTGAGCCGCCCTGCGAGAGCGCCTCCTCGGCGAAGGGGCGTATGGCGGCCCACTGTTCGCGGCTTGTGTCCTGGAACTCGTCGATGAGGATGTGGGTGCTCCTGACGCCCATGCGGCAGAAGAGCGCCGCCGCGTCGCCGGGATCATAGTCCCCGTTCCCGTCGTTTCCGCCGGCTGCGCTCCTGGCTATGCCCGGTATCTGCGACGCGGCGATGCGGCCGGCGGCGAGCTCGTATTCCTGGAGGGATGCGTAGACGCTTCTGGCGAGTTCGACAAGAGGCATGAGGCTTCGGGCCTTCATGAGGACGTGCATCTCCGCCATGTATCCGCAGAGCGCGAGGTAGAGCCCGGCGGCCCGGGGCGAGGCGCACCCTTTGGATGCCTTGTTCATGCAGTCGTCGAGGCCGTTTTTGGCGAACATGGCCGACTTCCAGGGCATGTCGTCGGGGGCGTCGGAGCCCGGCGCGGTGCATTTCTCCAGCGCCTTCCGCAGGTTGGCGGAGGCGCTGAGCCGTTCATCGGCGATTGCGGAAAGAAGCCCGCCGGCGTCTCTGCGGATCAGCCGGCAGAGTTCCCGTGTGCGTTCCATGTATTCGTCGGGAGTGGCGAGGTCGGAGAGGCGCCAGCCGGAATTGGCGAGCATGAGGGAGACAAGGGCGAGCACCTTCTCGCGGAGCCTGTCGCCGTTGAGGAATCCGGTGAGCGCGTCGGCGTTCATGACATGGCTGCAGGCCCTGATGAACACTGCGGCCTGCTCGCCTCCGGCGGCACGGGCATCCTCCGCAAGCCTGTCGAAAAGCGGGCCCGTGACGTCCTTCTCGCTGAAGAGGGGCGTGAAGTCGGGGCTGAGGTCGAAATCAAGGGCCGATGCCCGCACGACAAGATGCAGCAGGCTGTCGATCGTCCTGATGTTGAGGGCTCCCGATCTCCGGATGAGCGTGTCGACGGCCTTCTCGGCCCGCTCCTTCGTCCAGTACGGATCGGCGGAGAGGCCGAGGGCGCAGTTTTTGAGCCTTGCGAGCACACGGTCGCGCATTTCCGCGGCGGCCTTGTTGGTGAACGTCATGGCAAGAAGCTCCTGCCATCCGTAGGCGGCTTTCGCGGATGGGGCCGCCTTTTCCCGGCCGCTGTTCCACGGCGCGTCGGAAGCCCCTGCGAGCAGGGAAAGGAAATGCTCCGTCAGGGCATAGGTCTTGCCGGAACCTGCCGAAGCCTTGATCTGGCGGAAGTCGCTCATCATGCCTCCTGTGGTCGCTGCCATATTCCGTGAAAAGGGCTCCTGAGGCAAGGCTCAGGATAGCCCCGGGTGCTGTTGTAAAAAAAAATCTTTCCAGAAAACGGAATCTGGTACAGATTTGTCGGGCGGCACGATCCGTGCCGGGAGGTCATCATGCCCGTATCCCCGTCTTTCCGCCGGTTTCAGCGCCCATGCCGTCGGTAAGCCTCCATATCAGGCTTGCCGCCGCGGCTGCCGCAGCAGTCGGCGTGTCCTTCCTGCACACGCTTCCCGCACTGGCCGGGGCATCGGCCGCCGGGGTGCTGGCTGCCGCCGTGTTCGGCGTCTTCCGCAGGCCGGAATCGCTGCGCCGATGGGCTGCGGCCCAGCCCTTTCTCATCGTGCTCTGGGCGACGGTCCCCTTTTCCCTGCCCGCGGCTCCGGCCGGGGGCCTGGGGGATGCCTGCATGTTCGCGCTCGCGGTGACGCTTAAGTGCGAGAGCATGCTGCTCATCGTTCCGGCCATGCTTTCGGAGGTGGATCCGGGCGCTCTCGGCGCCGCGCTGCGCCGCCTCAGGGTACCCGCCGGATTCGTCTTCCTTTTTGTTTCCATGTACCGCTATGCCGATTCCGCGGGGCGGGAGTGGAGGCGCCTTTCCGAGGCCGCAATGCTCAGGGGATTCCGTCCGCGGACGTCCCTCGCATCGTACAGGACGCTGGCGAACATGATGGCGCTCACCTTCCTCTACGGTTCCGACAGGGCGCGGCGCGTATGGGATGCCATGAGGCTGCGGGGGTTCCGGGGGGAGTTCAGGACGCTGGATTCCTGCCGGCAGGGAAGGGATGACCTGCCGTTTCTTGCGGCGGCGCTGATGGTGTCTGCGGCGCTGGCCGTATGCGAAGCCTGTTCGGAGGTATTATGGTGACGGATGGACCGGGGGCCGGCCGGCCCTGCGTGATAGGCCTCAGGGGGATCGGCTTCACCTATCCCTGCGGGCGTAGGCTGTTCTCGGGGCTGGATTTCGAGCTTCGCGAAGGGGATTCGGCGGGGCTTCTGGGCGCGAACGGCATCGGCAAGACGACGCTTCTGCGCGTGATCACGGGCCTTCGGAAGCCGGATGCCGGGAGCGTCCTCCTGTACGGGAGGACGGTGGAGACGGAGGAGGAGTGGCATCGGCTGCGCTGTACCGTGGGATTCGTCCTGCAGAACAGCGACGACCAGCTGTTCTCCCCCGTAGTGCTCGACGATGTGGCATTCGGGCCGCTTAATCTCGGCATGGGCGCGGATGAGGCCCGTGAGGCCGCCATGGATGCGCTGCGTTCGCTGGGCATCGAGGCTCTGGCCGGCAGGGCGACGCATCAGCTCTCCGGCGGAGAGAGGAAGCTTGCGGCCATTGCGTCGGTCCTGTCGATGCGCCCCAGGGCTCTGCTGCTGGATGAGCCGACGATATTCCTTGACGACAGGGCGAGGGGCAGGGTGCTGGAATTCCTGGAGGATTCGCAGCTGCCACGCATCGTCGTCTCCCATGACATGGAGTTCCTGAGCCGGGTGTCGAACAGGCTCCTTACGATTTCCGGAGGGAGGCTGGCTGACGCTGAGGAGCAGCGGGTCTGA
>JAKSQA010000087.1 GCA_024404335.1 Mailhella sp. | reverse complement strand
GCCCTGACCTTCGTCGATGTCTTCATGCGCTACGTCTTCGGCAGGCCGATCGACGGTACCGTGGAAATCACGGGCCTGATGATGGCCATCATCGTCTTCTCCTATACCGCGTATGCGCAGTACACGAAGACCCATATCTGCATGGACATCGTCACGGGCAGGCTCTCTCCCTCGACACACGCCATGTTCGAGTTCGCGACCACCGTCTGGTCGGCCGCCATCATCGCGGTGACCATATACACGATATACCGCTACGGCATCACGAACAAGAAATCCACCCCCATCCTCTACATACCCTACAAGCCCCTCATCCTGCTCGGCGCAGGCGGGTGCTGCCTGCTCCTCATCGCGCTTCTCCGCGATATCCTGCACAACCTGCACAGGCTCCTCACGACCTCCGGAACCGTCAAAAGGATCGGCGCGTTCCTTCTTGCGGCCATCCCCGTCATCCTCGCCTGGTATTTCATCACCCACCGCATCTTCGGCCTCAGCTCCCTTGCCGTCGGCCTCGTGGGCATAGTCTTCCTCTTCATCCTCTTCTTCATGGGTATGCCCATCGCATTCGCCCTGATGGCCACGGGCCTCATCTTCGTATCGGTCCTCAAGGGCCAGATGGCCGGCACCATCATGCTCGGCAACTCCTGGTTCAACACGGTCTCGAACTACACATGGTCGCCGCTCATGTCCTTCATGCTCATGGGCTACGCATGCTACTACAGCAGGTTCGGCGAAGACCTCTACCGCCTCGGCACCGCCTGGATCGGCCATATGCGGGGCGGACTCGCCATCGGCAGCGTCGTGGCATGCACGCTGTTCGGCGCCGTGGTCGGCGACGTCCTCTCCGGCACGATCGCCATGGCCGCCATCGCCCTCCCTGAAATGAAGAAGGCCGGCTACGAGCAGAAGCTCTCCCTGGGCACCCTCTCGTGCTCTGGCACCATCGGCGCCCTTGTTCCGCCCTCGACGACCTTCATCCTTTACGGCGTGCTTGCCGAGCAGTCCATCAGCGAGCTCTTCATGGCCGGCTTCCTGCCCGGCGTCGTCTGCATGCTCTGCTTCATGGCGGTCATCTGGTGCATGGTCATCAGGAACCCCGGCCTCGCTCCCCAGCGGGAAAAGGCGCCGCGTGAGGAGCGCATCGGCTCCCTCAAAGGCGGCATCCCCATCCTGCTGCTGTTCATCATCGTCATCGGCGGCATCTACGGCGGCATGTTCACCGCTTCCGAAGGCGGCGCCATCGGCGCGGCGGGCACGATAATCCTGGCCCTCATCATGAGGCGCCTCACCTGGAAGAACTTCATCGACACGATGGTCGACACCAGCAGGAACACCGCCATGAGCTTCACGCTCCTCGGCGGCGCCACGACGCTCGGCTACTTCATGACCATGTCGCGCGTCCCCACATGGCTCGCATCCTCCATCGCGGGCATGGACATCGCCCCCATGCTCGTCATGGCCGTCATCGTCCTCGTCATCTGCTTCCTCGGCTGCTTCCTCCCGGCCATTCCCCTGATCCTCATCTGCGTGCCCATCTTCCTCCCCATCGCGAAGAGCTTCGGCTGGGATCTTGTCTGGTTCGGCGTCATATTCGCCATCCTGAACAACATGGCCGCCATCACGCCGCCGTTCGGCATCAACCTCTTCGTCATGAAGGGCATCGCCGGAGTGCCGCTGGCCGTCATGTTCCGGGCCGCAATGCCCTTCGTGCTGGCCCTCACGCTCTGCCTCATCCTCATCATAGCATTCCCCCAGATATCCCTCTTCCTGCCCCACCTGCTGGCAGGCAAGTAGCGGCCCGAACACATCCCCTCCGGAAGCCCCGCGCTTCCGGAGGCATGGCGGCTCCTGCCATCGCAGAGGCCGCATCCCTCATCATACCCGGAAAAGGAGAATACCATGCCTCCTGTCATCAATCAGGAAAAGTGCATCGGCTGCGGCACATGCGCCGATATATGCAACTCCATGCTCTTCACCTTCGACCGCAGTAAGGACCGCACCCCTCAGGTCGCATTCCCCGACGAATGCTGGCACTGCAACTCCTGCGTGATCGACTGCCCTGCCGGCGCCGTGACGCTTCGGCTCCCCCTGGCCTTCACCCTGCTTCACACCGACGCGGAAAAACTCCATGCCAAGGAGGGATGCTGATATGCTGCCGATATCAAAGAAACTGACTGCCGACGTCGTCATCATCGGCGGCGGCATCGCCGGTGCCATGGCCGCCATCGCCGCCCGTGACGGCGGCGCCGAGACCGTAGTCGTGCTCGAAAAGGCCAATGTCCGCAGGTCCGGTTCAGGCGCCACTGGCGACCACCACTTCTCCTGCTACGTCCCTGAAATCCACGGCGATGACGTCGAGCCAGTCCTCGAACAGCTCATGCTCGGCCTCGTCGGCCAGAACAAGGACGTCAGCCTCATGCGCCTCCATCTCCAGGAAAGCTTCGACATCGTCAAGAAGTGGGAGGAATGGGGAATCAACATGCGCCCGCTCGGCAGGTGGAACTGCCAGGGCCATGCCCTGCCCGGCAAGCCGAGGGCATTCCTGAAGTACGACGGCAAGAAGCAGAAGGCCGTGCTCGCCCAGCAGATGAAGAAGCGCGGCGTCATCGTGCTCCACCACCACCCCCCCCTTGAGATTGCCAAGCGCGACGGCAGGGTCTGCGGCGTGCTCGCCCTGGATGCGACTACCCCCGAGCCCTCCTTCGTGCTCGTTTCCGCCGCCAGCGTCATCATCGCCACCGGCCTGAGCCACCGCCTCTACATCAACGGCTCGACTCCCAACTACCTCTTCAACACCGCGCACTGCCCCAACAATGCAGGCGGCCAGGGCCTTGCCTGGCGCGTCGGCGCGAAGATGGTCAACATGGAGCTCCCCTATACGCATGCCGGCACGAAGTACTTCCAGCGCTGCGGCAAGGCCACCTGGATCGGCGTCTACCGCTACCCCGACGGCAGGCCTCTCGGACCCTTCGTCACGAAGCCCGACCCCGACTACGGCGACGTGACCTCCGACATCTGGAATTCCGCATTCAGCGACGTCATCGAGAACGGCCAGGGCCCCGCCTACATGGACTGCTCGGAGAACACGCCTGAGACGCTCGCCTACATGCGTGAAGCCATGTTCCACGAAGGCCTCTCCGCCCTTGTAGACCACATGGACGCCAAGGGCATCGACCCTGCAAGACACGCCGTGGAGATGACCCGCTATGAGCCCATCCTCCACGGGCGCGGCCTTGACATAGACGAGAACGGCCGTACCTCCGTGCCCGGACTCTATTCCGCCGGCGACATGTCGGGCAACTGCGGCTGCGGCATCGGCCTCGCCGCCTGGATGGGATGGCGTTCCGGCCTTGCGGCTGCCGCCGACCGTCCGGATGCGCCCCAGGGCGACATTGAGGGCATCGAGGCCATTGCCGCCAAGATGAAGCTCCTCTCCGACTTCATGGATAGAAAGGAAGGCGCCGACTGGCAGGAAGCCAACATCGCCCTGACGCAGATCATGAGCGACTACGCGAACGCCGGCCCCAGCCATGTCCGTTCGCAGAACCTCCTCACTGCCGCAATCGGCTACCTTTCCGGCCTGAAGGCGGATACCCTTGCGACCATGAAGGCCGGCTGCTCCCATACGCTCATGCGCGCCTCCGAAGTGCTCGACCTGTTCGACGTTGCGGAATCCATCCTGCACGCTTCCCTTGAGCGCAAAGAGACTCGTGGCAACCATAAGCGTTCCGACTACACCTTCACAAATCCCCTGCTCGGCGATAAGATGCTCAACGTCTTCAGGAAGGATGACGGCACCGTAGCAACGGAATGGCGCCCGCGCCGATAGGCCGCATACCATATACATTATGACGATTCCCCTTCATGAGGGCGGCAGCCCTTCTGAAGGGGAATCTTCTTCCGCATAGGGAGATCCAGCATGATGTTCGAAAACAAGGTCGCCGTCGTCACCGGCGGAGCCAACGGCATAGGCAGGGCCATCGCCGAATCATTCCGCAGGGAAGGAGCCGACGTCGTCGTCATCGACAAGGCGGAAGGCGGGCACTACGTCGCCGACATCGCCTGCAGGGAATCACTGGAGCGCTTCGCCGCCTACATGGCCAAAACCCGCGGGCGGGTGGACTACCTCGTCAACAACGCCCTGCCGCTCTTCAAGGGCATTGATGAGTGCAGCTGGGATGAGTTCGGCTACGCGCTTGCCGTCGGCGTGACCGCTCCGTTCTATCTCACGAAGCTGCTGCTGCCCCTCTTCACCAGTGGCGCATGCGTGGTCAACATCTCATCAAGCCGCGACAGGATGAGCCAGCCGCAGACGGAAAGCTACACCGCGGCCAAGGGCGGCATCGCGGCGCTCACGCACGCGCTCGCCGTAAGCCTTGCAGGGAGGGTCCGCGTCAATTCCATATCCCCCGGATGGATCGACACCGCCTGCACGGAATACGAGGGCCCGGACGCCGCGCAGCACCCCGCAGGCCGCGTGGGCAACCCCATGGACATCGCGCACATGGCGCTCTTCCTCTGCTCGGACAAGGCCGGCTTCATCACCGGTGAGAACATCTGCATCGACGGCGGCATGACACGGCAGATGATCTACCATAACGACTTCGGCTGGTCCCTGAAGTCCTGATCCCTCCGTTGCGCTTTAAATACAAAACTCCGGTCTGGATACCCAGACCGGAGCCCTGCACAAGCCCCGGAAAAGGAGTTGATCCGGGGCGCTTGTCTTCCCTTGTCTGAAAGACTTCCGACCGTTGCACTTACGGCAGGCTACTGGACACTCGCTTTTGCCTGCCCCTGGACGGCTCACCAGCTAAAATTCTCTCCGGACAAGCCGGAAAACCGATGCGGCTGTTCCGCATTGCCTCCACAGCATCTGCGCAGCCCTCTCGGCTGCATGGATTCCGGCCATCTTGCTAAATCCGGCACGAACACATGCAGGAACTAAAATACCCCTTATCCTTCAAGCGTCAAGAAAATTTTCATTATAAATACGCTATAACTTCAATATGTTATACATAATAATTTGAATATTTCACAAAATCCGGCACAAGTGTGAGCTTGCGCCTTACACCCGCATTTTTCACAAGCTCACGAGCAAGGCGCCGTTCACTAGAGCATTTTCAAGAAAGGTTAAGACTGTATCCGCAGGAGTGGAACCAGCCTT
>JAKSQA010000086.1 GCA_024404335.1 Mailhella sp. | reverse complement strand
TCCTTGGCGCGGCGGCCGCCCTGGCCCTGCTGATCATGGTCGAGCCCTATCGCCTCCACCGCTGGACCGCATTCCTCGACCCTTTCGCGGCAGATGCGAAAACCACGGCATGGCAGCTGAGACAGAGCCTCTACGCCCTCGGCATGGGGGGCTTCTTCGGAACAGGCATCGGCGGCAGCCTCCAGAAAATCAAATACCTTTCCCAGTCGCATAACGACTTCATCCTATCCATCATTGGAGAGGAAGTCGGATTCGTCGGCGTAGCGGTCCTCATGTTCCTGTTCGCCGCGTTCATCTGGCGCTGCTTCCGTGTGGCTATCCACCAGCACGACCTCCACGACCGGCTAAATGCCTTCGGCTTCACCGTTGCCATGTGCATAAGCATACTTTTCAACATCGCCGTCGTTTTCGGTGCCGTGCCCCCAAAAGGCGTCGCCCTGCCCTTCATCAGCTACGGAGGCAGCAGCCTTATCGCCAACATGATCTGCGCAGGATTCCTGCTTCATTATTCACGCACATCACGGGAGTGACCATGTCCCTTCGATTCATACTCACCACCGGCGGAACCGGCGGCCACATATTCCCCGCACTTGCCACCGCGCAGGCTGTCCTCGCCAAGCATCCCGACGCGCAGATACTCTTCATCGGCGGCCTCTACGGCCCGGAGAAGGACCTTGTCGAAAAGGCCGGCATAGCCTTTGTGGGACTTCCCGTCCAGGGATTCATGGGAAGGGGGCTCAAGGCCCTTTCCGCCCTCGCATCCATGAGCACCGGAATAGGGCAGGCCATGAACGTAGTGCGGGAATTCAGACCCCATGCCGTCATGGGCTTCGGAGGCTATGCCGCCTTCGCCGCCGTCTTCGCCGCATGGCTTCTGCGGTGCCCCTGCGCCCTTCATGAGCAGAATGCCATCCCCGGCCAGGCCAACAGGCTGCTCGGACGAATCGCGAAGAAGATCTGCCTCTCCTGGCCTCAGCCGCAGGACAGGCCCGGATTCGACCCGTCAAATGCGTCATGACGGGCAACCCCATCCGTACCGAGATCATGGGGGTCGCGGAAACGGAGAAAAGAGGCTTATCCCTCCTTGTCATGGGCGGATCCCTCGGTGCGAAGGCGCTCAATTCCATGATTGTGGACATGCTGCCTGAGCTGAAGGAAGCAGGCATCGACATCATCCATCAGACAGGCCGGCGTGAATATGACGCCGTCCGCCGGGGATATGCCGAAGCGGGCTGGACCGAGGAGGAGATCTCCCGCACCGTCAGGCCTTTCATCGACGACATGGCCGGAACATACGCCCGCAGCGCCCTTGCCTTCTGCCGCGCGGGAGCGACCTCCATGGCGGAACTGGCCGCCACGGGAACCCCCGCCGTCTATGTCCCCTTCCCCTTTGCGGCGCATGACCATCAGACCGCCAACGCACGGGCCATGCAGGATGCCGGCGGCGGCGTGCTCCTCCCGCAGGAGGAGGCTTCGGCCATGAGCAGCAGGAAGGAACTCGCCCCCATGATCATATCCCTTCTCAGAGATGAGGCCGCACTCGCCTCCATGCGCGCCGGAGCCCGTTCCCTGGCAAGACCGGATGCCGCTTCCGCCGTAGCGGACATTCTTATTGACCTTGCCGGCTCCGGCAGATAATACGATTCCCGTTCACCTTCAGCCGGCCGTTCGGCCGTCACAATCATCAGGGGAATCCGCATGGACAACAAGATCCGCGCCATCCACATGATAGGCATCGGCGGCTCAGGAATGAGCGGCATTGCCGAAGTACTTCTCAATCTGGGCTATACCGTCCATGGCTCCGATCTCTCCAACGGCGCCGCCGTCCGCCGGCTCCGCGACCTCGGCGCCGTCATCCATATCGGCCATTCCGCTGAGAACCTCGACGACCCGCAGGTCGTCGTCCGCTCTTCTGCAGTCTCCGATGACAACCCCGAAGTCGCAGCCGCCCGCGAAAGACGCATTCCCGTCATTCCCCGTGCCGAGATGCTCGCCGAGCTGATGCGTCTCCGCACCGGTGTAGCCATAGCAGGCACCCACGGAAAGACCACCACCACATCGCTCACAGCGGCCATCTTCGATTCGGCCGGCCTCGACCCCACCGTCATCATCGGAGGCCTGCTCAACGCCTACCGCGCGAACGGCCACCTCGGCCGTGGCGAATACCTCATCGCCGAGTCCGACGAGTCCGACGGCTCCTTCCTCTGCCTCTTTCCGATCATCAACGTCGTCACGAACGTCGACTACGACCATGTCGACCACTACGGCACGCAGGAGGCCATCGACAAGGCGTTCACGGATTTCATGAACAAAGTGCCGTTCTATGGCATGAACGTCGTCTGCGGCGACGACCCCGGCGTGCAGAGACTGCTCCCCGCCATCAAGCGCCCCTGCCTCACCTATGGATTCAGCGAGGGGTGCAGGCTGAGGGGTGAAATCATCAGATGCGACGAGGAAAGCCTGTTCAACGTCTATCTCCGGCACAGGGACGGACGGGAGGAGCTTCTCCTCAAAGAAGTCTCGCTTTCCCAGCCGGGCAGGCACAATGTGCTGAACGCCCTCGCAGCCATCGGCGTCGCCATGCAGGCAGGAATATCCCCCGAGGCATGCAAGGACGGCCTTGCCTCCTTCTGCGGCGTCGGACGCCGATTTGAAAGAAAGGGCGAGAAAAACGGCGTCACCGTCATAGATGACTACGGGCATCATCCCACCGAAATCCAGGAGACCATCCGCACGGCACGCCAGGTCTTCCCCGGCCGCAGGCTCGTCATGGTCTTCCAGCCTCACCGCTTCAGCCGCACGCAGGCCCTCTTCGGTGAATTCTGCCAGACATTCGAGCACCTCGACAGACTCTACCTCACCGAGATCTATCCCGCCTGTGAGAAGCCCATTCCCGGCATCAACGGCGCGAACCTCGCCACCGGCATCCGCCAGGTGTCCAAGACCGATGTGGTGTATATGCAGAGCTTCGACGAGATCGTCGATGCGCTTGCGGACTTCCTGCAGCCCGGCGATGTCCTCATCACGCAGGGTGCCGGCAGCGTCACCACCGTCGGCCCCAGGGTACTGGAGAAGCTCGCGTGAAGATCATCCCCCGCCCCACGCTTGCCGATCGGACGACTCTCCGTCTCGGCGGAACCGCTCTGGCCGAAATCCGCCTCGAAACACCCGAGGATGCGGAGAAGCTGGGCGATGTCCTTTCCGAAACAGGCGGATCACCGCATGTGCTCGGCGGGGGAAGCAACCTTCTTGTCCGGGACGGCGACCTGCCCGTCACGGTCATCACTCCGCTGCTCGGCGCCCGGAAGTCCGATGGAAGCCCCGCTTTTCCTGAAATACTGCGCACGGAAAAGACCGACGGCGCATGCCGCATGCTTGTCAGGGCCGGTGCAGGCATGCCCGTACCCAGGCTCCTCGGATGGTGCGCCGCGAACGGCTGCTCCGGGCTTGAAGGGCTGGTAGGCATCCCGGGAAGGCTCGGAGGCGCCATAGCGATGAACGCCGGCGCCTACGGCTGCAGCACCGCCCCCCTGATCGAAGAGCTTGAGATCTGGACACCGGAAGAAGGAATCCTGCACATACAGGCCTCCGACTGCGAATATTCATACAGGCATTTCTCCGTGCGGAAAGCCCCATCCTGGTTCATCGTTCTGGAAGCCGTCATGGCATTCCCCGCCCGGCCTTCAGAGCTCATACGTTCCGACATGGCCCGCAACATCGCGGCGAAAACAGCCTCTCAGCCTGTAAAAGCCAGAACGGCGGGCTGCATATTCAAGAATCCCCAGGGGGAATCCGCAGGACGCCTTCTGGATGCCGCCGGCATGAAGAACCGCAGGATCGGATCCCTTTTCTTCTCCCCGATGCATGCGAATTTCCTCGTCCACGACACCTCGTGCGGAACCACGGGGCGCACTTCCGACGCGCTTGAGCTTATCGCCATCGCCAGAAAATCCGTTTCCGACAAATTCGGCGTCCTCCTTGAGACGGAGGTCAGGGAGTGGCCATGCCTCCCATAAAAAAGAAAAAACACGGAAACTCCCTCCGCCCCCTTCCGGATGCGGTGCAGAAGCCTCAGAAGCGCCACAGCGGAAACCGCCGGCGGATTGAGGAAAAGCCTGTCCAGCCCCCTGCCCCCAAAAAGAAGAAGACCAGGGAACGCCGTCCGGTCAGAGTACCCAAAGGAGTCGCCCGCTCGTTTTTCGCGCTCCTCCTTTCGACGGCCATCGTGTGCTCGGTCCTTGCGGCCGGCTTCTTCTGCTACAGGGCGGCCCGCAGCTTCTGTATCACCAGCGACTACTTCAATGTGACGGAAGTGAATATCGAAGGCGTGAAACGCTCTTCCGTCCTTCCGCTTCTTGCCGATGCGGGGCTGGAAAAAGGCCGGAACAGCCTGCTTGTCAACATTCATGACCTTGAGAAGAAGCTCATGAACGATCCGTGGATCAGCAGCATTTCCGTACGGCGGGAACTCCCGGGAAGATTCGTTATCAAGGTTGAGGAGCGCGAACCCCGCTTCTGCGCCCGGAAAAACGGTGTCCTGTACTACGTCAACGGGAAGGGTGAGCTGATCTCCCCCGTGACGAAGACGAACTTCACGTCGCTTCCCATCCTTGAAATCGGCCCCGGCGGCGAGGAATCACTGCCTCTCGTGGCTGATTTCCTGGAAGCCTTCGGCTACGCCGGATTCCCATTCGACGCGTCGCAGATATCCTGGATCAAGGTCAGCGCAGGCAGCGGATTCGAGCTATACTGGGAAAGCAGGCACCTCAGGCTCTGCATCGGGGCGGAGAACTGGAAGGCCAACCTCAAGATGATGGCCACGGTAGTCACCGACATCGAGAAGCGAAGGGAATCCTACTCGGTCACGGAAATACGCGCCGCCGACGGCCAGGTCTGGACAAAATCCGGGGATTAACACGAAGATCCACAAAACGCTGGACAACGCGGCATTTTTGTGATGGTTTTTTTCGTTGTAGCCATCATTTTTTCCTATATCCGCACTATCGGGATTCCGATTCCGCTCCTGCGGAGTATTCTTCTGTACTCACATCGTCGGCGGGTTTCCTATGTCCGAAATATATAATGAGAATTCCGATTATATCGTAGGCCTCGACATCGGCACCACAAAGATCTGTGCGGTCGTAGGGCAGCCCTCCAAGAACGGC
>JAKSQA010000085.1 GCA_024404335.1 Mailhella sp. | reverse complement strand
CTGCTCAAGTTCGCCAAGTTCTCGCAGGGCCCGCTCACCGTTAAGGGCGACCGCTTCATCCGCCATCTGCCCGAAGTGCTTATGGGCGGCGACCAGAGCTTCCGCCAGCTTCCGGCCCTTGCTCCCAAGTCCTTCCGCCAGCTCTTCAACGAAGTCGTGAGCAACCCCGCGAAGCCCAGGTTCCGCGTCGCCCTCTTCTCCGGCTGCGCACAGGACTTCATCTATCCCGAACAGCTCGTCGCCGCCGTCAAGGTGCTCAACCGCCACGGCGTTGCCGTCGAGTTCCCGCTCGACCAGACCTGCTGCGGCCTGCCCCTCGAGATGATGGGCCAGCGCCAGACCAGCCTCGAGGTCTCCGAGCAGAACGTGACCGCCTTCGAGGCCGGCCGCTACGACGCCATCCTCACCCTGTGCGCC
This sequence comes from Mailhella sp., assembly GCA_024404335.1. Lineage (GTDB taxonomy): Bacteria > Desulfobacterota > Desulfovibrionia > Desulfovibrionales > Desulfovibrionaceae > Mailhella. The sequence continues at coordinate 4,854 of JAKSQA010000085.1, read as the reverse complement.
TCCTGCTGCGGCCACCTGAAGAACGGCTACCCCGAACTGCTCAAGGATTCCCCCGAAGCCATGCGCACGAAGATCTTCGCCTCCAAGGTGATGACCTTCACGCAGTTCGTGTACGACAAGCTCGGCCTCCGCGCCGACGACTTCGTCAACGGCGGCCAGGCCGTGACCTACCATTCGCCCTGCCACATGCGCAACGCGGGCATCACCGAACAGCCCCGCGAGCTGCTCAAGATGGTGGCCGACTACCGCCCCGCCAAGGAAGACGACGTCTGCTGCGGCTTCGGCGGAACCTTCTCCGTGAAGTTCCCCGAGCTCTCCGCTGAAATCGGCCGCAAGAAGGTCCGCAACTGCGAGGCCACCGGCGCCGGCACCATCGTGACCGACTGCCCCGGCTGCGTCATGCAGATCCGCGGCGTCGCCACGGCGAAGAACTCCACCATCAAGGTCGAGCACCTCTCCGAGCTGCTCGCCCGCAACATGAAGTAGCAATTCCTGCGGCAGGCTCCCCTCACGGGAGCCTGCCCCGGAAACGGCCTTCCCGGAATCCGGACGGGCCGCATAAACACTCTCTACCTGAGGAGTAACACTCTATGCCCATCGAGCTTCTGGCACTCTTCGCCATCCTGCCCCTCGTGGTCGCTCTCGTCCTGATGGTCGGCCTCCGCTGGTCCTCCATGAGGGCTATGCCCCTCGCCTACGCCACCGGCGCCGTCCTCGCCCTCCTTGTGTGGAAGCTGAGCGTCGTCCGCGTGGCCGCCCTCACCATCCAGGGATTCATCACCGCCGCCGGCGTTCTCATCATCGTCTTCGGCGCCCTCCTGATCTACTATACCCTCACCTACAGCGGCGCCATGGAGACCATCCAGGCCGGCATGAAGAAGATCAGCCCCGACCGCCGCATCCAGGCCATCATCATCGGCTTCATGTTCGCCGCGTTCATCGAAGGCGCCGCCGGCTTCGGCACCCCCGCCGCTCTGGCCGCCCCGCTGCTCCTCGGCCTCGGCTTCCCGCCCCTCTGCGCCGCCATCATGTGCCTGGTCTACAACTCCGTGCCCGTCACCTTCGGCGCCGTCGGCACCCCCGTCCTGGCCGGCTTCCCCTCCGTCCTCGAGCCCGGCATGAAGGCCCTTGCCGCCCTCTTCGGCCAGGATCCCTCCGCCGTGACCGACTCCGCCCTCTTCTTCAAGCAGATCGGCGAATACGTCACCCTCATGCACCTGCCCATGCTCTTCATCCTGCCCGTGTTCATGCTGGGCTTCATGACCCGCTTCTACGGCAAGAACAAGTCCTGGGCTGAAGGCTTCGCCGCCTGGAAGTACTGCTTCATGGCTTCCGTCTGCTTCGGCGTGCCCTACCTCTTCCTCGCCTGGTTCGTCGGCCCCGAGCTCCCCTCCCTGCTCGGCGGCGCCATCGGCCTCGGCATCCTGATCTCCCTCACCAAGAAGGGCATCTTCGTTCCCAAGGACGTCTGGGACTTCGAATCCAGCGACAAGTGGGATCCCTCCTGGATCGGCGACATCAAGCCCTCCGACGTGACCGAATACCGTGAGCACATGAGCCAGACCATGGCCTGGATGCCCTACCTGCTCTGCGGCCTCCTCCTCGTCGTCACCCGCGTGCCCTTCTTCCACCTGAAGCCCATCGTCACCAACCCGATGTTCAACCTCGGCATGAGCAACATCCTCGGTGAGCAGGGCGTCAACTCCTACATCGCCATCCTCAACCTCCCCGGCACCATCCCCTTCATCCTCGTCTCCGTCATCACCATCTTCATGCACGGCATGATGAAGGACGATGAAGTCGGCAGCAACAAGGTCGCCAAGGCCTGGTCCACCGCCTTCGGCAAGATGAAGGCCCCCACCATCTCCCTGATGGCCGCCGTGGCCCTCGTCTCCATCTTCCGCGGAACCGGCGTCTCCGAAGCCACCAACCATGTGTCCATGCCCATGGCCATGGCCCAGTGCCTCTCCGAAATGGCCGGCGCCGCCTGGCCCGTCCTCTCCTCCTTCGTCGGCGGCCTCGGCGCCTTCATCACCGGCTCCAACACCGTTTCCGACATGCTCTTCGCCAACTTCCAGTGGGATATGGCCGAGACCCTGCAGTACACTCCCAAGCAGCACTTCGTGATGCTTGCCGCACAGGGCGTCGGCGGCGCCATGGGCAACATGATCTGCGTGCACAACATCGTTGCCGCCTGCGCCGTCCTCGGCCTGATCGGCAAGGAAGGCGACATCCTGAAGCGCACCTGCATGCCCTTCCTGCTCTACGGCTGCGTGGTCGGCGTCGTAGTCCTCATCATGATGTAGCAGTGATACCGGTGCGGAGCGCCTGCCATCTCTCCCCGGCAGACGCCCGCCCGGCCACCTATAAGGCCCCCTCCCCCGAGGGGGCCTTTTCTTATGCCTGCTGGACAGTCCGCGCTTACGACCGTACACTGCCGCTCCACACCACTGTTCAGGAGCCCCCATGCCCAACGAGCACAGATCGGACATCCGCACGGCCCTCAGGGCCGCATTCCCCCATACCCTGCCCATATTCGCCGGGTTCTGGTTCCTCGGCATGGCCTACGGCGTCTACATGGATGCCTCGGGCTTCAGCGCCTGGTACCCCATACTCATGAGCATCGTCATATTCGGCGGCTCCCTGGAGTTCGTGGCGGTATCGCTCCTGCTCAGCCCCTTCGCACCGCTCTCCGTGCTCGGCATCACGCTCATGATACAGGGGCGCCACCTCTTCTACGGCCTCTCCATGCTCGAAAAGTATAAAGGCACCGGCTGGAAGAAGCCCTACCTCATCTACGCGCTCTGCGACGAGAGCTTCTCCATCAACTGCAGCGTGCGCATTCCCGACGGCGTCGACCGGGGCTGGTTCATGTTCTTCGTGTCGCTGCTCAACCAGTCCTACTGGGTGACGGGCACGGCCGCCGGCGCCCTGCTCGGCAACTTCATCCCCTTCAGCACCGAGGGGCTCGACTTCGTCGTCGCCGCCATGTTCGCCGTGATCTTCCTCGAACAGTGGATGAAGGAGCGGAAGCACTGGACGGCCCTCATCGGCACGCTTTCCTCGCTCGCATGCCTGCTCGTCTTCGGGAAGGATTCCTTCCTCACGCCGTCCATGGCCTGCATCCTGGTCCTCCTCACCGCCTTCAGGCGGCCCCTGGAAAGGGAAGGAGGCTTCGCATGATGACCACGGCGCAGCAGCTCGCCACCATCGCGATATGCTCGGCGGGCACGGTGCTCACCCGCTTCCTCCCCTTCGCCGTCTTCTCGGAGAAGCGGCCGACCCCGGCGTTCATCAGGTACCTCGGCAAGGCGCTCCCCTCCGCCGTGTTCGGCATGCTCGTCGTCTACAGCCTCAGGGACGTCCGCATCATGGAAGGCAGCCACGGCGCGGCCGAGTTCGCCGCCCTTGCCGTGACCGTCCTCCTCCACCTCTGGAGGCGGAACATGATGCTCTCCATGTTCGTGGGCACCGCCTGCTGCATGCTCCTCAAGCGGCTGGGCCTGTAGCCGCCCCATCTTTCCCATCCGTCGAGCCCGAAATGTCGCGCAGAGCCTCCTTCGGGACAGGAAACCGCTCCCTTTGGCCGTGAGGCACTTCCGCACCCGGATGCCCCGCCTCGGCAGAACGGCTCCGCCGCCACACGCGCATACGCAGAAGGCCGGCCCCTCACGGAGCCGGCCTCAGAAAGCATGGTCAGCAATGCGGCCTGCCTGCAGGCCGGCGGAGGCTATACCTCCTTATCCTCGTAGGTGCCTTCGACGGCGTGTATCAGGTCGACGACGAGCGCGTTGTACGGCGTAGGCACGCCGTAGAGCTTGGCCTGCTCCACCACGGCGCCGTTGATCTTGTCGATCTCCGTCTTCCGGCGGTTCTTCCTGTCCTGGTACATGCTGGCATAGCCGTTGGGCACTGCCTCGCAGACCTTGCGCACGCTCTCCAGCGCCTCGCGCCGGTCGAAGTACGTTCCGTCGGCCTCGGCCACCATGACGCCCTCGTAGATGATGCGCTTGGCGAAGTCCCACGCGTAGGGGTTCTCCACCATGAAGCCTATGCGGCATTCCAGAAGGGCGGAGAGCGTGTTGATCGACATGTTCACGAAGAGCTTGCTCCAGATGATGCGCTGGATGTCGTCGGTCACGGCGACCTCGATGCCGCATTCCTCAAGGATCGATGCGACCATGCCGTCCTTGTCGCTGTCGGCCGTCATGGTGCCGAGCGTCGTCACGCCCGCACCGGAATGGCGGATCCTGCCGGGGCCCATGCTCACGCTGTTGTGCTTGCTGGTGCCGATGACGATGTTCTCCTTCTTCACGAAGTTGGCGATGTCACGGTCGTTCCCCGCGCCGTTCTGCAGCGTCATGACAAGGGTGTCGGGCCCGATGAGCCCCTTGTTCTCCGCCACGGCCGCATACGTCGCCGTGGACTTCACAAAGACGACGAGCAGGTCGACGGGCTCCGCGAAGGTTCCGGAGACCGCGGCCTTCATGGGGTAGTGCGTTTCCGAGCCGTCGGGCTCGGCTATGGTGACGCCCGCATCGTTGATGGCATCCACCTGGGGGACGTAGGAGTCGAGAAGGATGACGTCGTTCCTGCGGGAAAGGTAGCAGCCGTACAGGCAGCCCATGGCGCCTGCGCCGAGTACCGCGATCTTCATGGAAACCTCCGATGCCGCATAGCGCGGCCTGCGTATCATGAGCGGAACATGGCTTCAGTCTGCACCGCTTTTCCATGGATTTCAACATGCCTGCGTAAAAAAGAAGAGGCCGTCCCGCGATTACGGGACGGCCCCAACGCAGGGGCTTCTCAGCGCACGGGCATCAGAACCTGTAGCCGATGCCTATGCCGAAGTTG
>JAKSQA010000084.1 GCA_024404335.1 Mailhella sp. | reverse complement strand
TAATAAGGTGAATCAGGGTTGCGGGGCGACGGCTGCTCCGAGGCGGAGCCGGGCCGGGCTTCAGGCCGCAGGAGTCTTTCCAGGCAGCCCCGGACGGCCATGTCCAGTCCCTCGCCGAAATAGAAGTTCCCGTTGACGAGCGTACGACACCGCACGACCTTTTCAAAATCCCTGAGGAGGCCGGTGTCGGGCGGGGTCGGGTCCTTCCAGAATTCATCCAGGGATTTCCTTTTGGCGTTTTCCGCAAGGCTGTCCATGGCATAGATGGACCTGCCTACGCAGTAGACGGGCTTTCCCTGTTCCAGGCTCTGCATGCCCATGGTGCTGTTGAGAAGGACGACCGCCCTGCTGTCGCGTATCATCTGCAGTCCGTTCCCCGATTCCACGAAGAACACCCGTCCAGCGACACCGCAGGCCCTGCTGAAGCTCCTGATGAAGCGGTCATATCGGATAAGGCCGTTGTCGAGCGGGTGGTTGCGGATCACAAGGTTCACATCGGAGGGGGCGAACCGGGCGAAGGATGTCAGCACGTATGCGATGGCCTCCTTCATGCCGCTGAAGGGGGAGTACCTGCGCACCTGCGAGTCGGAATCGAGCTGGAGGGGGAAGAGAAAGTACGGACTTCCGCCGATGCGGTCTATCTGCTCCTGCGAATTGCGGAGCCTTTTGCGGGAGGTGAGGTGGTGCGGTATCCACCCGCTGAACAGTTCCCGCAGGTGGGAGTAGGGCCGATGCGTACGATAGAAGGGGAAGAACGGCATTCCAAGCAGGGAAAGCGCGGCATAGCGGAACGCATGCCACTGCCTGATGTGCAGGGGATTCGGTGCCGACAGGGCCCCCGGCTCCACAAGGTCGCAGGCCAGCTCGGCACGTATGGCTTCCGGGGTGCGGGGGAGGGTGCTGTTTCCGTTGACGCCGCCCCTTTCCATGGTGATCCAGTTGGGGCGGAGGTAGCCCTCGTCATAGGCCCAGACGGAGATGTTCATGAGCCGTGCGATATGGACGGCCTCGCGGTGGTGGGGGCGCCAGTCTCCGTACACCATGAGGTCGGTGACCTCGCGTTCCCTGATGAGATCGGCCACCCAGCCGCTCCAGTCCGATGAGCGTCCGGTGTAGTTCAGGGCGCCGCTGTGCCAGTCAAGCCAGTCGCCTCCGCATATGTTGACACGCGTGACCTGAAGAACGGCCCGTGAGGCCCTTGGAGAAAGAGGAAGCTTCTCATCGGCCGTTCCTCCATTTGGCCCGCAGCGCGGCGAACAGGCGGACGAAGTATTTGCCCCGCATCTGTCCTCCCGGCTGGGTGAGCCTGTAGCATACGTCCTCTGCGAAGCAGAAGCTCCTGGTCTGCCAGTCGTAGTACCGGGGGTACAGCAGAAGCGTGCAGGCGACCAGCTCGTCAAGGGTGAGCCGGGCCGTGCGCCGCGAGAAGAATCCGCATCCGGGGTCGGCCATGTCCGTGGTGAGGCCCCATCCCGCATAGAACGGGCCGCCGTAGGTCACGACGCGGATGCCGCGGAGAAGGCCTTCGAAGCCTGTGAGGGATGTAAGCGTATGGACTTCGTCCACAACGCCCAGCATGGCGTCCATCCGGACGTCGCGGACGACCTCGTCCGCCACGAGGAGGGCTTTCGAGTCCTCGATCTTTCCCTTTCTGTTGCGGACCTCGACATCAGGGTGGGGCTTGTAGATGATGAAGGCGTCGGGGTTGTTCCTGCGCACGGCCTCCAGCAGGGCGAAGTTGCTCTGGATGGCGAACCCGCCTCTGCGCACCGAGGCGTCGTCCTCCACCTGGCCGGGCACCAGGAGGATGCGCCTTCCGGAAGGCCAGCGGTTCCTGTCGGGGCCTGATGCTCCCACATTGTATTTGGTAAGGCCTTTCTCCACGATGTAGAGCCTGAGCGCCCTGGCCCGCTCACAGAGGGCGTCATGGTCGGGATCGCCCTGGATGCCGTTCAGCAGCTTCTCAAGGTCGCTGGGAGACGTGGGGTCGTAGTATATGCCGCTGCGGTCAAGGACAAGGGAATAGGGCCACTGGAAATTCGATCCCAGTCCGACGGAGCGTATGAAGCCGTCCTCCATGCGGACAAGCGGGACGCCCTTCCGGGCGCACTGTGCCTCAAGGCGGCCGTCCATGCACTTCGAAGACCATGCGACCACATCGCCGCCGTGCCTGGCGGCAGCCGCGATGGCCCGGCGCTCTCCCATGAGATATTTGAAGAAGCCGAACTCGGCACCCGTGCTCTGGCAGAACGCCCGCGCATGCGGATGCTTCCACCGCGAGTAGCCGAAGCACGCGTGATACCCTCTGTTCGCCTCATTGAGCCTGCGCTGCAGGGCGAGGCGGCGGATGGTGTCGTGGATGTCCGTCCTGACGCCGCGTATGGGGTCGGCATACCGGGGGTAGAGGATGTAGGCGGCGGCGAAGAGCTCCTCCAGCGTGCGGGTGCGTGTCCTCCGGGGGCATGCGCATGCGTCAGTCGTAAGACCCCACCCGGCATAGAAGGGCAGGCCGTAGCAGTAGACGTCCCTGCCCATGAGAAGGGCTTCGAATCCCATCTGGGAAGTGACGCAGAACACGGCATCGGCCTGTTCGAGAAGGGAAAGCGGAGATACGTCGTCGGCAATGATGCGGGCGCCGTTCAGCCGTGCCGCATCCGTAAGGTATCCTTTTTTCTTTCCCGCCAGGACATCAGGATGGGTCTTGACGAATATCCGGCCTTCGGGAAAGCGCCTGACGGCATCCTCCAGCATATCGGTGAATGACTGTTCCGACGCCATGCCCAGGCTGACGGAGCTGTCGCCGTATGTCTGGTCGATGACGAGGATGCGCGGATGGAGGGGGTCCTTTTTCCCAAGCAGGTCCGGCCGGGCGGAGGGCGCATGGTTGTACTTGCTCAGTCCGGACCGGCGGATGGCCTCGATGGCCTCTCCGGCGGAAGCAAGGAGGGCCGGGTCTTCCCATCCTGTGGACTCCAGGATCTTTTCGAGGTCGGAAGGGGCGGAGGCATCATAATATATGCCCGTCCGGTCAAAGACGAGGGAAAGCGGGGATGCGCCGTTGCATCCGAGGTCAAGGGATCGGAGGAAGCCGTCTTCAAGCCCGATATACGGGAGGCCGTGCTTCTTCGCGTAGCTGCGCGCCGCATCTGCCGTGGGCTTATGCCCCCATCCGATGACGCGCTCCTCGCCGTCTTCCTCGTCAAGGAATGCGTGGATGCAGCATATCTTCATTATTTTTTTGGAGAAAGCCTTGTACGGCATGGGGCCTCCAGGGAATCGTCAGATATGCCTAAAACGCGGTGTCGAATACGGGATCGGAAACATACCACCCCTGTGTTCCGTTGCACACCGCGATCCTGTGGCCCATTCCGTTCGCCACGATGTCCACCCTGCGGCAGGGGATTCCGAGACCGGATGCGTAGTCACTGCCCGCCTTCACCCGGGAGTCCGGCCCGTAGGGCGTAGGAATGTTCGTGATTACTCCCGGGGTCAGCTGCGCAAGAGACCTCGCAAAGGGATCGCCCTGAGGGGCATCTGCATCGGACGAGGCTGAAAGCGGCCCTTTAACAGGTGCGCACCCTAGCATCACGATTGCCGCCAGACCCAGTACCGTATTCAATGCTGATCTTGCCATAATCCATCCTGCTTCAATGACCATTGGGATATCCTTTGCATTATGCTACTATTCGGGCTACGGAGTCAACTGCGGCGGGGGGCGTCGCCGCCTGCATGAACGCCGGGAGGAGCTCGAAGCTCGACTTCGCCCGGCGGAGGCCTGCGATGTTCGGCCACTGGACGGTGGCCCGGCAATGCGGAGCGCCCCTCCGGCGTCCTCCGCAGCGTCTGCGGGCCGCACGTCGGGCATTCCGCAGGATTCAGGACCCGGCGGAGGCTGTCTGGACAAATCCGATCACAATACTATAAGCAGATGGAATCGGCGGAATTAAATCTCCTGCCAGGGCATTCCGCAGGCCGCCGTGCGCCCTGGAGCTTATCAGGATTTTCCTGCGGGGAGTGACATCGATGTCGGAACTGCATGTTTCTTCCGGGGCCTCAGCCCTGGGGACGACGCTCGGCTATAACGGCTCACAGATCGTGGAGGCCGGCGGAACGGCCTCCGGTACCGTCATACGGAACGGAGGGGCGGAGTATGTGGCAGGCGTTTCCTACAGCGCCGCCGTCAGCTTCGGCGGTATTCAGGAAATCCGGGATTACGGCACCGTATCGGGAACGACGGTATGTGGCGGAGGCACGCTGTGCTTCGACTCCGGAGGATATGCCTGGAATACGCGGGTCCTTGGAGGCGGGCTTCTTCAGGTGACGGGTCTGGATGCTGTGGAGCGCGGCGCCCGCGTCAGCTCCGGCGGACGTCTTGAGGTCACGGGCGGCGGAGTTTCGATTTCCGCGCATTTCTCCGCCGGCGCATCCGGGGATGTGTGCGGCTGGGAATCCTGGAGCGGAACCGTGGCGGGAATCATTTCCGGGGCGGACGTCGTCTCGGCTTCCATTACTGTCAGGTCGGGCGGCCTTGCCGTTTCGAACTTGGTTCAGGCAGGGGGCTGGCAGTATGTATCCCAGGGAGGCGCTGCCGCGGGCACGGTCATCGGTTCTGCCGGACGGGAGCGCATCCTGGGAGGAGGCATATCGTACTCCGCCGTCGTTTCCGGCGGGAAATCTGAAGACCCCAACGAGATGGAGAACAGCGGCCGCCAGCATGTGTGCGCCGGAGGTACCGCCGAAGGGACGGTCCTGAAGATGTACGGAAGGCAGATCATAAGCGGCGGCATGGCTGCCGGCACCCTGGTCTCTTCCGGCGGAGGGCAGAATATCCGGGCAGGCGGGACCGCCGTCGATACCGTCATCCGGAGCGGCGGTTTCCAGAATGTCTCCTCCGGTACGGCGGTCGGCACGGTCATCAGCCGGGGCGGAAGCCAGATGCTGCTCGGCAGCGGAGCGCTCGACAGAGGGGCTGTGGTGATGAGCGGCGGCAGACAGTATGTCTGCGAAGGGGGCGGCGTCCTCTCGGCAAAAGTCAGCTCCGGCGGTCAGCAGATCGTCTCACAGGGAGGCTCGGCCTCCGGTACGGTAGTCATTGCGGAGGGCACTCAGATACTGAGGGGCGGAACCGCATCGGCTGCGGTCGTGTACGGCGTGCAGACGGTGAGCTCCGGCGCGACGGCGGCGGGCACGCTCGTCAGATCCGGCGGAAGGCAGTATCTCTTCGAAGGCGGCACGGCATCCGGCACCACGGTGAGCGGCGGAGGATCCATGGTCATCAAGGCCGGCACCGTGCAGGGCGCGGCGGTACAGGCGGGCGGCGCCTTCATCATCTCCGAGAAGAGCAACGCCTG
>JAKSQA010000083.1 GCA_024404335.1 Mailhella sp. | reverse complement strand
CATTCCTGCGGAGTCGCAGCGGAAGTCCGTTCTGAACGGGCTTGACAGATTCAGGGTGGGCACGGGCCTCAGGGAGGTGCGCAGGCTCGCCGAGACGGCGGCAGGCTGCGAGGCCCCCGTGCTCATTCTCGGGGAGACGGGCGTAGGCAAGGAGGTCGCGGCCGCGGCCATTCATGAGATGTCGCCCCGGCGGAGCGGGCCGTTCATCGCCGTGAACTGCGGGGCCATCCCCGAGGGACTCATCGACAGCGAGTTCTTCGGTCACGAAAAGGGGGCCTTCACAGGGGCGGTCTCCAATGCCCGGGGATACTTCGAGCAGGCCTCTGGGGGGACGCTTTTCCTGGATGAGATAGGGGAGATGTCGCTTGCCAGCCAGGTGAGGCTGCTCCGCGTTTTGGATTCCGGCGTCATCCGGAAGGTCGGCGGAGGAAGGCCGGTCCCGGTGGACGTGCGGATCATCGCGGCGACGAACAGGGACCTGTACGCCAAGGTCCGGGACGGCAGCTTCCGCGAGGACCTCTGGTACAGGCTTGCGGTGGTGAACATCAGGATCCCTCCGCTCCGCGAGCGCAAGGCGGACATCCCCGTCCTGGCCGGCCTCTTCCTGGAACAGTACGCCATACGGGACGGATTGTCCTTCGTCCCCAGGATTCCGGGCAGCGAGCTCGAGAGGATGCTGAAGCATTCCTGGCCCGGCAATATCAGGGAGCTTGAGCACTGCATCAGGCGTTCGATAGTGGCGATGAAGAGCCGGGGCGGGGAGTTCCGCTGCGACTTTCTGGAAGCGCCGGCTGCCGGAGCTGCCGCCGGCCGCATGCCGGGGGAAGCGGATGGCGCCGAGCTCGGAAGCCTTGAGGATATGGAGCGCCGCCACATAAAAAGGGTTCTGGAGGCATGCGGAGGCAAGCTTACGGGCAGGGGCTCTGCCACGGAGATCCTGGGCGTCCACTACACGACGCTGAAATACAAGATGCGGAAATACGGTCTGGAGCCCGGACAGCCGGCGGGGGCTGACGAATAGGCTGGCTGCCTTCGTGGCCACCGTTCCTGCGGCTGTGGTGATTCACTTGCCGGATCTTTAACGCAGTTGCCCCGGTAGGAGTGGCTTCCTGCCGGGGCGCAAAAACCGTTGACCAATTGTCGCGGGGGACGTGCCCCACTGGGCCGAGGCTGCAACCTCGGCCCTTCTTTTTAGGGCATTTGACGTATGCCGTCAACATGAGCCGGGAACAAGAAGGGAATAGGGCCGTTAACAGAAAAAGCCCGTCAGCGTGAACTGACGGGCATGATTTCTTTTTGGCTCCCCGAGACGGACTTGAACCGCCAACCTAGTGATTAACAGTCACCCGCTCTGCCTATTGAGCTATCGGGGAACGCGTGATGCGAGAATCTGTATAGGGAAAATCCCCCCTTCCGTCAAGCGGAAAATTCAGAAAAATCTAAAAAAGAGGAAAAAACTATTTTCTCCGCATCAGGGAGAGCGCTTCACGCGAGAGGTCGGTGCGGAAGCAGACGAGAAGAAGGGCGTATGCCGCGGCGGAGAGGGCGGCTGCGGCCGCCAGGGTTCCGCCGGCGCCGAGGCCGAGGGTGCGCGCATAGAGGCATGCGGCGGGCACGGAGAGCGAAGCGGCGGCGATCTTCGCCAGGTCGGCCGCCATGCTGCGGTCGAGCCCTGCGACATCCGCCGACTTAACGATGCTGATGAGCATGACGGATCCTTCGGCCGCAAGGGTGGACCAGCCCACGGCGTCGACGCCGATCCGGGGTATGAGGATGAAGTCGAGGGCTATGTTCAGTGAGGCGCTCACCAGCGTGGAGACGAGCACGACCTTCTCGCGGCGGGCGGGGATGAGCACGCAGTCGTTGGCGATCCACCCGGTGAGGCAGAAGACGAGCGCGGCGGCCAGAAGGCGCAGCGAGCCCGTGGCCTCCAGAAAACTGGCGTCCGAAAGGGTGAGGATGAATTCCTCCGCAAGGAAGAAGAGCATGAGCACCGTGGGGAGCAGCAGCGTGGCCACGCCTTCGGATACGCGGGCGAGCGTGCGCCTGTAGTCCTCGGTGCGTCCGCTCCCCAGGTAGAGCGAAAGGCGCGGAACGGCGACTATGAGCACGGCGGAGAGCATGGTCTTCGCCAGCGCGTAGATCTGTGCGGATACCGCATAGACGCCGACCTCGTGCTCGCTGCGGAGGAGCCCGAGAAGCGTGGAGTCGGAGCAGGTGTAGATGGATATGGCGACGGAAGAGGAGAAGATGACCATGATCGGCCCCATGTGCCTGCGCCACGGCACGCCGAGCACGGGCCGGATGGTGCAGAACCTGCGCGCATGGAAGAAGTTCAGCACGTTCGAGCCCACATGGGCGAAGACCGTGATGCCGGCATAGGCTATGAGGTCGCCCTCGGAGCGCACAAGGATGCAGAGGAGCACGAGGGAGAGGATCTTGAAGGCGATGCTCCGCACGGTGATGTAGGCGAATTCCTCGAAGACGGCGTAGAGCCATTCGGTGCCGAGCGTCGTGAAGAAGATCTGGATGGAGAACATCGCAAGCAGGGCCTGGTGGCCCTGAAGGGCGGGGAAGCACGCCACGCATGCCCACAGCAGCAGATAGGAGGCCGCCGTTGAGACGAGGTTGATGGTGAAGACCTCGCTGGCGAAGCGGTCGAGGGCCTTCCTGTCCTCCCGCAGCTTCGAGCCCTCGCGTATGGCGTAGGTCGTGATGCCGAGCCCGGCGAGCATGAGGAAGTAGCTTATCACCGCGCCGGCGAAGTTGTAGGCGCCTACGTTGTCGACGGCGAGCACCCTTGAGATATAGGGGAAGGTGACGATGGGGAAGAGAAGGTCGACGGCAGTGCGGAGCCCGTTGAGGGCGGCGCTGCGGCCCAGCGATTTCTGTTTCATGGCGGGGGCCCTGGGGATTCGTGCGTTCTGCGGAGAGCCGGCGGAAGTGCGGGCTTATGCGGCCCTGTCCCGGAGAGGCGGCGGCCGTACACGGGGGAAGGGTAGTCCGCTGCCGGGGCTTTGGCAAGGAGAAGCTCCTCCCGACTTGCCGCATCCGTCTGCGATGCCCTCCAGCCGCTGCTGCGTCGGGATCTGCCGGCCCGACAGCGGACTCTTCGACGATCTTCCCGGCATCGGCATCACCCGCAGCCGACATGTCCATATCCCCATAATGCAGTCCCGCATCATTCCGGGCGCAGCTCCCGGCATACCGTTCAAGGAGTGCGAATCCGTCGTGACGGCCTTCAGCAGGAGGCTGTGATGTTTCCCGAGGTGAGGGCGCCGGCATGGGCCCCGAGATGGGCGGCGTGGAGATTGTGCGGTATGACGCGCCGCCTGCCACCATTCCTCTGGAAAGGCGGTCGATGCCGCAGGGCTCCGGGAAAGGAGGAAGGGCGCGGCGGAATCGGAGATCGCGGAAGTGGTGCCGTGCGGAATCCGCGGCATGGCCGAAGAGCCGTGGAAAATCGCATGCCTCCTTGACACAGGCGGCTCCGGAGGTTATTTGCTCAAATGAGCATAATAGAAGGAGCTGCCCGTGCCCAGACCGTGCAAATGCCGCAGAGTGGAGCGATTCCCCCACGCCGTGTTCTTCAAGCCCGCCGGCATCCCGCTGACGGAGCTTGACGAGCTGTGCCTGTCGGTGGAAGGGCTCGAAGCCCTGCGGCTTGCCGATGCGGAGGGCCTGTCCATGGATGATGCCGCGGTCCGGATGGGCGTTTCCCGGCATACGTTCGGCAGGATACTCCGCCGGGCGCGCCGCACGGTGGCCGAGGTGCTCAGCAGGGGCGTCGCGCTGAGGATAGACGGAGGCAGCTACCGTCTGGACGAAGCCGGCGGCTCCGGTGAGAACGACAACGACTGAACATTAAGGAGAAAGACATGGCAAAGATACTCATCGCCGTACCGTCCAATATCCCCGGCGGACTTGACGCCTCCCCCAGCGCGCATTTCGGCCACTGCGACATCTTCACCGTCGTCACTGCAGACGACGAGACCGGTGCGATCGAAGGCGCCGCCCTTGAATACAACGGAGGTCATGAACACGGCGGGTGCATCGTTCCCGTGCAGGAGCTCGCCTCGAAGGGCGTGAAGGTCGTGCTCGCCGGCGGCATGGGCATGGGCCCGCTCAACGCAATGCAGAGGATGGAGATGCGCGTGTTCTTCGCAGCGGGCTTCCTTACCGTCCGCGAAGCGGTCAAGGCCTTCCTTGAGGGCAGGCTGCAGGAATTCGGCAGCAACCGCATCTGCAACGGCGGGTGCGGCAAGCACGGCCTGTAGGAACATGAGGCGCCCGCCGGTGCGGGCCGCCTGCATGACGGAAAAGCCGGAAGGATGCTTCCGGCTTTTTTTTCGGCTTTCGCCCGAGGATGGACCGGCGCTCCGCTAAACGCTCTCCTCCCTGATGGGGCGCATGAAGAGGTCCTTCACGCATTCCATCGGAGGGCGTGATCCGGAGAGCACGGCGGTGACGGCCGAGGTTATGGGCATGTCCACGCCGTGGCGCTCGGCAAGGGCGCGGACGGCGAAGGAGGTCTTGACGCCTTCCGCCACATGGCCGAGGGAGGCGGTGATGCTTTCCAGGCTTTCGCCGGCTGCGAGGCGGAGGCCGGTGCGTCGGCTGCGCGAGAGGTCGCCGGTGCAGGTGAGCATGAGGTCGCCCCTGCCGGAGAGGCCGCGGAAGGTCTCCGGGTAGGCGCCCAGCGCGAGGCCGAGCCGCGTTATCTCGGCTATGCCGCGGGTGACGAGCGCGGCGCGGGTGTTGAGGCCGAACCCGAGCCCGTCGGACAGGCCGGCTGCGATGGCGATGACGTTCTTCACGGCGCCGCCCGTTTCCACGCCCGGCACGTCCTGCGTGGAGTAGGCGCGGAAGCGGCCGGACGAGAAGAGCCGGCAGAGCATGCCGCCTGTTTCCGCGTCCTCGCAGGCGAGGGAGACCGCCGTGGGGAGGTCGGCCGCGACTTCGGCGGCGAAGCTCGGGCCGGAGAGGGTTGCGTAGCGCACGCCGCTGCCGAGTGTCTCGCGCACGATCTCGAAGGGGCGCAGCAGGGTGCCCTGTTCGAAGCCCTTCGAGGTGTTGATGAAGACGGTTCCGTCGGGGAAGCTCCCCCGGTGTTCCGCAAGGGCGCCGCGCATCAGCTGCACGGGTATCGAAAGCACGACGATGCCGGAGCTCCCGCCGACTTCCGTGGTGGCGGAGATGCCATCCGGCAGGACGACGCCGGGAAGGTAGGCCTCGTTCCTGTGGCGCATGCCGATCTCGCGGGCCTGCTCCTCACGCCTCACGATCATCGAGACGCGGCGGCCTCCGCGGGCAAGGAGCACGGCCAGGGCGGTGCCCCAGCTGCCTCCGCCCCATACTGTGACGGTGCTGTTGTCCATGTTACCTCCTGGGGGCGTCGCGCCGCCCGTCATTCCGCTGCGGCAGGGGCTTCCCCGTCGCGCCAGCCTTTGCATACGTCAACCCA
>JAKSQA010000082.1 GCA_024404335.1 Mailhella sp. | reverse complement strand
ACCCCGCTCAGGCGCGCAGGAATGCTCGACCAGGTCGCCGTCGTGCGCGACAGCGTCCTCGCCGCGGCCGACGGACTCCCGCCCGGAAGCAGGCCGGCCGCCCTCACCGCCTCCATGCGGAGCAACGGCATGGCGTATTTCTTCCCCTGGGGCCGGCGCCTGGCAGCGCTTCTTGAGGAATGCGCCGGAAACCTCGTGCAGGCCGTGGACATCGCCGCAGGAGAAGACGAGGTCTCCGACTACGCCGCCTCGATCCTCGCAAACCTCCGGAACATCCAGAGGGAGTACCATGCGGGGCTGAAGGCCGCCGGGCTCAGCACGCCCGGGACAGAATCCATGCTCGCCGCCCGGTTCGCCGCCGAAGACGCCCCGCTCCCGCCGCCGCTTGCCCGCAGGAAGATCATCCTCGCCGGATTCGTCCGCCTCACGAAGGCCCAGGACGTCCTCTTCCGCTATCTCTGGGAACACGGCGCCCGGGTCTGCCTCCACTCCGACCCCGGCCTGGCGGAGGGCAGGCACCACTGGAGCTGCGGCGACCATGCCGAATGGATCCGCGCCTGGAACGCACCGTGCGAACTGTTCGGCGAGACATCGGAAAGGACTCCGCGCATCCGCTTCTATGCCGGGTACGACCTCCATTCCCAGCTGAAGGAGCTCAGGCGGGAGATTGCGGAAACGCCGGCACAGGACGGAAGCCGGGCCGTCGTCCTTTCCCACGACTCGCTCCTCATGGCGGCCCTGCACCACATCCCCGAGAAGGAGATCAACATCTCGCTCGGCTATCCGCTGCAGCGCTCCCTGCTGGCCCGGCTCATCGAAAGGATGTTCCAGACACGGGAAGGCATGGACGCCTCCGGCCGCGTGAAATGGAAGGACTTCCTGGCCCTGCTGCGCCACCCCTACATACGGATGCTCCGCCCCGCGGAGGCGGACGGAGCCCCCGGCCGCTCCCTGCGCCCGTTCCTCTCGCTCCTTGAGCGGAAGGTCCGCACCGGATCACGGCTTCTCCATGCGGCAGAGGCTGCCGCCGACCTCGCCGACGACGTCCTGGGCGATCTGGAGAATCCGCCGAGCTCCGAAGACATCTGCGAGGAGACCGCCGGGCTCCTCGAGCTCGCGGCCGGGCGGCTCGCCGGCCACGGCCGCCTGGAAACCCTGCGCGACCTTGCGGGGATGCTCCGCGGCCTTGCGGACCTGCTCCTCGAATACGGTGCCGGAATCTGGCCCTCCTTCCCCCTTGATGCGGAATGCCTCGCCCGACTCTCGCAGCAGATCATCCCCGGGCTCGGAGGCAGCCGCCTGTCCGACGAAAGGCTCGACCTCGCGTCGCTGCGTTCCGTGGCCCACCGGGTCTCCCTCCTCGACCTGACGGACGACGCCCTGCCCGGCGCGCCTGTGAACGATCCGCTTCTTCCCGACGGGCTGCGCCCCCTCCTCGGGCTGCCCGACAACGACCGCAGGGAACGCCTGGCGGCACACACCTTCCACCGCCTCATACGGGGCGCCCGCGAAGTAGGCCTCTACTGGCAGGAGGGCGTGAAGTCCGGCTCGCTTGACGGAAGGAAACAGCGCTCCCGCTTCATCGACGAGCTTATCTGGGAAATGGAGAAGAAAAGCCGGAAGATCCTCCGCCCCGGCGAAGGCGGCATGAAGGCAGCGGAGTTCCCCCTGTCGCTCCCGCCTCTCCGGACCGACATGCCCGTGGAGCGCACGCCCGCCATCGCGGCATCCGTGAGGGAGCTGCTCCGCAGGCCCGTCTCGCCCACGATGATCGACATGTACCTCGCGTGCCCCATGGAATTCTTCCTGCGGAGGGTATGCGGCCTGCGGCGGCCTGACGCCATGCCCGACGGGGATGACCCCCTCGGCGTAGGCAACGCCCTGCACGCCGCGCTCTTCAAGACCTATTCCCCCTTCCTCGGGAAGCCCGTCATGAGGGGTGACATCAGCCCCGACGCCCTTGCCGACGCCTTCCGGGCCGAGGTCGAAGCCTCCGGCGTGATGGCGAACCTGCCGCCGCAGAGCGCCTTCATGCTGGAAAGCTCCGGCCCGAAGCGCCTGCGCGACTACATGGCGAAGCAGCCGGACGTCCTCCGGCTCCTGGCCCTGGAAAGCGAGCTCTCCGCCCCGGTCATGACGGCCGCGGGGACATTCATGCTCGAAGGCACACTCGACAGGATCGACCTGCGCGAGGAGGGCGTCATGATCCTCGACTACAAGAGCGGAAAGACGGCCAGCCAGCCCCGGCAGGGATTCTGGAGCGACGACGGTCTCTGGAGCAGCCTTGCCGACTGGCAGCCGGGCCGGCCCGACCCCCTGCCCGACCTGGCCGACGCGCTTCCGAGCGCGCAGCTCGCCTGCTACCTGCACATGTGGACGGAATCCGCATCCGCTGAAGAGAAAAGGCTCGGCACGCCCGACGCGGCATGGGTCCGCCTTGCCGACGGGGGCGGCGAGATCCCCCTCTTCCTCGGCATGGATGAGGAGGACCGCGCACATGCCCTGGCGGAGAAGGTGCCCGTGCTCCTCTCCTTCCTTCTGCGGCACATGGCATCGGCGCCCTTCTTCATGCACAGGCGCACCCGCAGATGCGAGAAGTGCGGGCTCCGCGGCTGCTGCGCCCGTTCCTGAAAAGTCTCCGCAAGCCCGAGGGTAACGGATCCCCATCCGCGGCGCGCTCCCGGCGTCCCATTCCGCATTCCGATAAAAAAAGCCCCCTTCACAGGGGGCTTTCTGTCTTCATTGGCCGCGGATGGTCAGCGGAGATAGTTCACGGCATTCTCGAACAGGATGGTGCCGGGCAGCTCATATTCGCCGCGGGTCCAGCGGGGGGCGTTCGTCGCGTGGTTGAACGCCTCGGGATGAGGCATGAGGCCGAGGCAGTGGCCGGTGGGATCGGTGAGGCCGGCAATGGCCATCGGGGATCCGTTGGGGTTGAGCGGGTATTCCTGCGTCGTCTCGCCGGTCTCGGGGTCGGCGTACTGGAGGGCGATGAGGTTCTCCTTCGCGAGGCGTTCCAGCGTGGCGTCGTCGGGGGTGACGATGCGGCCTTCGCCGTGGCGCACGGGCATGGCGAGCTGGCCGAGGCCCTTCGTGAACACGCAGGGGCTCTTCGGGTTGGCCTTGAGCGCCACCCAGCGGTCTTCGAAGCGGGCGGAGTTGTTGTGGGTGAGGGATACCTGACGTTCGAAGCGCTTTCCATCGAGTGCGGGGAGCACGCCGAGCTTCACCATGAGCTGGAAGCCGTTGCAGATGCCCAGCATGAGCTTGCCGTCAGCGAGGAAGCGGCTCAGATGGTCAAGAAGCGGAACTCCCTTCGCATCGCTCAGGTGCAGCCAGCGCTGTGCGGCGGCCTGGGCGGCGCCCATGTCGTCGCCGTCGAGGAAGCCTCCGGGGAAGACCATCATCTGATAGTCGTCAAGGCGCACATCACAGGAAACGATGTCGGAAAAATGCACGATATCGGCACGGTCGGCACCGCCGAGGCGTGCGGCGTGGGCGGTTTCATCATGGCAGTTGGTGCCGTAGCCGGTGAGCACCAGGACATTGACCTTGGCCATCGCATACTCCAGGCGGATAGTTAGGCCGGATCGCCGGCACTGGGAAGACGCGCTCCGCCGGATGCGTCCCCTTCATCGTGACATCGGAATGGGAAAAGAAAAATCCCAGGGGCGGCAGATAACACTTCCATTCCCCTTGTCTATCAAGTATAAGGGGGAAAGATACGTTGCGTCAATGGGGTGCCTTTCCGGGCGGATAATGCCAGAAAGGTGCTTGTTCGTTTTTTAAGAATATATATTCCAGGAATATCGGCATGGCACACCGCCATGCTCCACAGAAGGGGCGACCTATGAAGACCAAGTTTATTTTCGTCACCGGCGGCGTGCTCTCCTCCCTCGGCAAGGGCCTTGCGGCCGCTTCCCTCGGCGCGCTTCTCAAGGCAAGGGGCATGACCGTCACTATCCAGAAGCTCGACCCCTACATCAACGTCGACCCCGGCACCATGAACCCCTTCCAGCACGGCGAGGTCTATGTCACCGACGACGGCGCCGAGACCGACCTCGACCTCGGCCACTACGAGCGCTACCTCGACATCTCCCTTTCGCAGAACAACAACACGACCTCGGGCCGCATCTACTACAACGTCATCAACAAGGAGCGCCGCGGCGACTACCTCGGCGGCACCGTGCAGGTCATCCCGCACATCACCGATGAAATCAAGCGTACCGTGCTGAGCCTCACCGAGGGCGACAACGCCCCCGACGTCGCCATCATCGAGATCGGCGGCACCGTAGGCGACATCGAAGGCCTCCCCTTCCTCGAAGCCATCCGCCAGCTCCGCAGCGAGCTCGGCCGCAACAACTGCCTCAACATCCACCTCACCCTCGTGCCCTACCTGCGCGCCGCCGGCGAATACAAGACGAAGCCCACGCAGCACAGCACCAAGGAACTGCTCTCCATCGGCATCCAGCCCGACATCATCCTCTGCCGCTGCGAGCAGACCATCCCCGCCGACCTCAAGAGGAAGATCGCCCTCTTCTGCAACGTCGACGAGGACGCCGTCTTCACCTCCGCCGATGTGAAGAACGTGTACGAGGTGCCCCTCAAGTTCTATGAGGAAGGCTTCGACCAGAAGGTCGCCATCATGCTGCGCCTGCCCGCCCGCAACGCCGACCTCTCCGGCTGGCACAAGCTCATGGCCGACTTCGACGAGGCCGCAAAGCGCAAGGTCTCCATCGCCATCGTGGGCAAGTACGTCGACCTCAAGGAAGCCTACAAGAGCCTCCACGAAGCCCTCGTGCACGCCGGCGTCGCGAACCATGTCTCCGTCGACCTGCACTACGTCAACTCCGAGGAAGTCACCGCCGCCAATGCCGCGGAGACCTTTAAGGACTGCGACGGCATCCTCGTTCCCGGCGGCTTCGGCTACCGCGGCGTCGAAGGCAAGATCGAGGCCATCCGCTACGCCCGCGAGAACAAGGTGCCCTTCTTCGGCATCTGCCTCGGCATGCAGTGCGCCGTCATCGAATTCGCCCGCAACGTGGCCGGCCTCGACCATGCCAACTCCGAGGAGTTCGATCCCCTCAACGACCAGAAGGTCATCTACCTCATGACCGAATGGTACGACTTCCGCAAGGAGTCCCTCGAAGTCCGCGACGATTCCAGCAACAAGGGCGGCACGCTCCGCCTCGGCGCCTATCCCTGCGCCGTCGCCCCCGGCACGAAGGCCGCCGAAGCCTACGGCCAGGAATCCATCTCCGAACGCCACCGCCACCGCTACGAGTTCAACAACGCCTTCCGCGACACCCTTGCCGAGCACGGCATGGTCTTCAGCGGCACCTCCCCCGACGGCACGCTCGTCGAGATGGTGGAGATTCCCGACCATCCCTGGTTCCTCGGCTGCCAGTTCCACCCCGAATTCAAGTCCCGTCCCATGAAGGCCCACCCGCTCTTCCGCGAATTCATCGCCGCTTCCATGAAGCAGGCCGCGAAGTAGCGGATCCGCCTGCGGCATTGATGAAGGGGGGAGGCCTTGGTGCCTCCCCCCTTTTCCTTTCCCGCATGGACAGGG
>JAKSQA010000081.1 GCA_024404335.1 Mailhella sp. | reverse complement strand
TCGATCCACGCCTTTGCGAAGTGCATGGTAGGCGACATTTCCGGGAAGTCGAAGCCGTCCTCGATGACGGGAAGGCTCTGGAATGCGACGAAAAGGAGCGCCCCCACCCAGATGATGTCGGTGATGATGCGGAAGAAGAGACGGGGGCCGTCATTCATCCACAGGAACTGGGCCGTGACGCGCACATGGGCCCCGCGCTTTGCGGCAAGGGCCGTGCCCGTGTACACGGACCACAGGAAGGAATAGCGCGAGAGCTCCTCGGTCCATGCGATGGACGAACCGAGCGTCATGCGGACGACGACCTGGGCGCACAGGCACAGGATCATGATCGCCAGCATGGAGCAGCACATGCCTTCTTCGAAGTTGTCGTAGATTTTTTTCAGAATGCTCATGGCTGATCCGGAAATCTGGACGGAGCGGCTGCGGCGCACCTGCATGCCGGGTTCGCAGCCCGGCCCGTTCCGTCTTCGCTGATAAAAACCGCCCCCGGTCCCGCAAGGCGGAGCTCGAGGGCGGCTGTCATACTTACTATGTTACCTGGCTCGGAGCATTACTTGGCGATGACGGCCATGGCCTCATCGACGAGGGCCTTTCCGCCGACCTTGTCATAGAACTTGGGCCAGATGCTGCGGGCGGCTTCAGCCCACTTGGGCTCGTCGGTCAGCTTGTCGAACTGCATGCCGTGGTCGAGGCAGGCCTTGAGGGCGATGCTGTCCTGCTCGTCGATCCACTTCCATTCGGTCTCGATGGCTTCCTTGGCGGCCTTGTCGACAAGGGCCTTGGTCTGGGCGTCGAGCTTGCGATACCACTTCTCGGAAACGAGCAGGGGGCCGACCCAGAGCAGGTAATGGCTCTCGGTGATGTACTTCTGGACTTCCCAGAACTTCTGGTCACGGTTCACGCTGTGCGGATTCTCCTGACCGTCGACAACGCCCTGCTGCAGGCCGTTGAAGGTTTCGGACCAGGCGAGAGGATGAGGCTCAACACCCCAGGAGCGGAAGGCGCCGAGCTGCAGCTCGACTGCGGGAACGCGGATCTTGAGGCCCTTGAGGTCTTCCATCTTGGTGATGGGGTGCTTGGCATTGGTGATGTGGCGGTAGCCGCCGATCAGCCAGCCGAGCGGACGGACGCGGCCTTCCTTGACCATGGCGTCGGCGAGCTTCTTGGTGAAGCCCTCATCCCTGAAGAGCTTCTTGGCATCGTCGAGCTTGGCGAATTCGTAGGGGAGGTACACGGAACCGGCGGAAGGAGCCAGCGGGGTGGCGTTGCCGCAGGCCACGACGGTGACGTCGAGCTCGCCGTCCTTGCACTGCTTCACGTTGGCCTGCTCGTCACCGAGGGAGCCGCCGTAGAAGGTGGTCACGGTGATGGCGCCGTTCGATTCGGTCTCGAGCACGCTCTTGAACTTCTCAAGGGCGGTCACATGCTGGCTGCCCATGGGGTTGGCAGTAGCGGCCTTGATGGTCATTTTCTTGTAGTCGGCGGCATTGCCGGTGCTGACGGAAAGAAGAAGGGTGAGAGCCGCGAATCCGCAAATCAGACGTTTCATAAGTCCTCTGCCTGTTAGACTGTTGCCGGTTTTCCGGAATACGGGAGATATGTTCTCCGTGCAGTTATACTCTTCACATAACTGCCTGCTTGATTCATGTTTTGCAAAAAGCGTGCCAAAGCCATACTTACCATACAGGAAGTATGGTAAGTCATAATACACTGGAATCTCAAGATTTTTTTATCAGTATTTTCCACTTGCCAAAACAGCGCGAAGCCTTTCGGCAAAATAGGCGGCCTTCTCCGAAATCCAGTCTCCCGGAAAGCCTTTCCAAAAATCCGAAAAACTCCGTAATCTGTTGATTTTCCAAAACATTGAAGCAGTGTTGCATTTTTACAACGGTCGTGTTTTTTTACACTAAAGGAATAAATCCAATAAAAATTGCGGGAATAAAATAAGAATTTAAATTTTAGTGCATTTTTGCAACAAAATCTTCCTCACTCCGCAGAAAAAACCGGGCACGGAGGGCATGGGCCTTCCGCCCCCGCCCCCCCTCGGATAAAAGGAAATCCCTGCTCTTAACACAGTGCGGCTCCGCCGCTGCGGAGCCGCCGTAGCCATACGATGCACGTTTCATCGGAAGGTGCGGAAGGACCTTTCCGGCGATGCGGGGCTAGCCTCTGTACTCCTTCACCTTCGCACGGATCTCACGCATGAGCGCCTCGTCGGCCTTTGCGCCTTCAAGAAGGTAGGGCCGCCCGATGTAGCCGTACTTCGGCTGCCCCATGCGGTGATAGGTAAGGGGCTCGAACTCCACATTGCTGCGGAGAGGGACGAAGCGGCAGATGTCCATGACCTCTTCGACGGAGTCGTTGAATCCGGGAATGACAGGCGTGCGGATAAGGACGGGCAGGTTCGGGAAATGCTCGAAGACGTAGCTTATGTTCTTCAGTATCTGCTCGTTCCCCTGCCCGGTGAACTTCCTGTGCTTCTCATCATCAAGCGACTTGATATCGAAGATGAGCTGGTCGAGAAGACCGCAGGCCTCCTCAAGGACCTCGGTCGGGTAGCAGCCGCACGTCTCTATGGTGGTCGATATGCGGTGCAGCTTCGCCTCGCGCAGGAGCGCCAGGGCGAACTCGGGCTGGGCGAGCGCCTCGCCGCCGGAAAGGGTCAGGCCGCCGCCGGAACGTGCGAAGAAGACGCCGTCGCGCTCCACCTTGCGGATGATCCTGCCGACCTCCTCCTCGTAGCCGTAGAACGACTGCGCCCCGGTGGGGCACGCATTGACGCATGCGCCGCAGGCGGTGCACTTCGAGCGGTCGTAGAAATTCAGACCGTCGACCACGGTAAGCGCCCCGGTCGGGCATGCCTTCGTGCACCTTCCGCAGACTTCCGCCGTAAGGCAGCGCGAGGGATTGAACGCCCTTTCGGGCCTGAAGAGCTGCGACTCCGGATTGCTGCACCAGCGGCAGCGCAGGGGGCAGCCCTTGAAGAAAACGATGGTGCGGATACCGGCGCCGTCGTGGACGCTGAATTTCTGCACATTGAAGATCATGCCTTTTACGTTGCTGTCCGACATAGGATTCTCCGGAGCGGTGCCTGCGGCCGGCGGGCCGCCTGAATTGAAAAGGCCGCAGGGACCGAGGTCCCTGCGGCGGAACCGGGGAGATGCCTCCCCGGACGTTTTGCGTCAGCCTCGTGCCGGACTACACTTCGGTATGTTCGGTACGTTCGATGATGTCGTTCTGCAGTTCGCGCGACAGGTCGCAGAAGAACGCGCTGTAGCCGGCGATGCGGACGAGCAGGTTGCGGTAGTTGGCGGGGTTCTTCTGGGCGGCTTCAAGGGTGGAGCGGTTCACGACGTTGAACTGCAGGTGCCACAGCTTGAGGTCGCACCAGGTACGGATGATGTCCATGACCTTGCGGGTGCCGGCTTCGCCTTCGATGGCCTTCGGGGAAAGCTTGATGTTCAGCAGGCGGGAGGCGCGGTTGATCATGCCGCAGTTCTTGGCGGGGCAGTTGGACAGCAGGACGGCGGTCGGACCTTCGACGTCGGCGCCATGGGAGGCGGAGGTGCCGTCGGAGAGGGCCGTCCAGGCCTTGCGGCCGTTAGGCGTGGCGGAGAGGACCTTGCCGAAGGGCACGTGCGAGGTGATCGGCACGTAGCGCACGTCGACATGCACGCCGCGGTTGACGCTGTCCTTTTCGGCCTCGACCTGGGTGAAGCGGTCGATGTCCTTGCCGATGCTGTCGGCATAGGGATCGTCGTTGCCGTAGCGGGGGGCGGACTTCAGGATCTGCTGTACGGGGTCGAAGCCCACGCAGTCGGCTTCCAGGGCTTCGACGACTTCGGCCATGGTGAGCTTCTTGTCGTCAAAGACCATCTTCTTGATGGCCGACAGAGAGTCGATGATGGTGCCGTAGCCCAGGAACTCGAAGTAGGAGAAGTCGACGCCGCCGGGGATCTTCTCGGTATGGATGTCGAGGGCGTTCTCCATGCAGAGGTTGTGCATGGCGGAGGTCAGAGGAGCGGCGAAGTGCTGGGGGCGCAGGCGGTCGACGACATGCTGCTGCTGGAAGGCCTTGTGGAGCAGGTTGATGTGCTGCTTCTTATAGGCTTCGTAGAATTCCTCCCAGGTCTTCATCTCACGGGGATCACCGGTCTCAAGGCCGATGAGCTCGTCGCCGTACTTCTTCATGCGGCCGTTGTACATGGTCATTTCGAGCGCGGCGCCGAAGTTGATGTACACGCAGCCGGAAGTGTAGGTGTCGCGGTTGGGATGGCGGGTCTCGGTGCAGCCGGAAACGGCGTAGTCGAGGGCCTCGTTGACCGGCACGCCCTTCACGGTGTTGAGGAACACGACTTCCTCGTCGTTGATCAGCTTCGGGAAGCCGGAGCCGTCCTTCACGGTCAGGGCCACTTCGTACATGAAGCGCTCGGGAGTGCGGGAATGGATACGGGCAGCGAGGTCGGGATAGTTCAGCGGGAAGTCACGCTTGGACTCGAGGAAGAGGTAGGAGAGGTCGTTGGTGGCGTCCTCACCGTCGGGGGTCTGGCCGCCGATGGTCACGGCTTCCCAGTGGGCGTAGCCTTCCTGGAATTCCAGGCCGGTGGGGTTGATGTAGAGGTCGATGAACTGGGCCATGTCGACCCACATGCACTCCAGGAGCTCGCGGGCCTGCTCACGGGTGATGCGGCCTTCCCTGATGTCCTTTTCATAGTAGGGGTACAGGTACTGGTCCATACGGCCGTTGGAGATGATGGCGCTGGCCTTCTGCTCCAGGCGGGAGAACATCTGCACGAACCACTGGCACTGCATGGCTTCCCAGAAGTTGGTGGCGGGGTAGGCGGGCACGCGTTCGCAGTTTGCGGCGATCTGGAGGAGCTCGGCCTTGCGCTTGGGATCGGCTTCCTTGGCGGCCATGTCACGGGCGAGGTCGGCGT
The DNA here is from genome assembly GCA_024404335.1 of Mailhella sp. Taxonomy (GTDB): domain Bacteria; phylum Desulfobacterota; class Desulfovibrionia; order Desulfovibrionales; family Desulfovibrionaceae; genus Mailhella. Next base: position 659 of record JAKSQA010000081.1, on the reverse strand, counting down.
GGCGCTTCGCCCAGATCATGATGGCGTCGCACACGATGATCATGGCTTCGTAGAAGGGCTTCTTCTCCCACAGGTTGAGCGAGTTGCTCAGGTCGAGGGCGGCGAGGCGCTCGCGGGCCTCGTTCTGGATGTCGATGAAGCCGCGCTTCAGGACCTTCTCATAGTCCGGAACCCACTGGAGGCCGGTACGGTAGGAAGAGGTCTCGGAAACCACGAACTTGGACTTGAGGCCGCGGTCGTCAACGTAGGTCACGTTGCGGAGCTCGCCGGGGAGCACCTTGTTCAGATGCTCATGGAAGGTGCGGCCCTTCCAGTAGGGGGAGATCTCCTCGCAGACGATGCGGTTGTCCTCTTCGGAAATCTGGAAGGGGCTCTTGTCGCGGTTGGCGATGTCGGAGAGCACTTCGGCATAGAAGTCGCCGTCGATTTCAGGATAGAGGATGCCGTAGCGGCCGAGCTGGCCGACGCGGCCGGCAAGCAGCTGGTCGGGGGTGATCCAGACGGTGATCTTCTTGGCCACATTGAGAAGGGCCTTGGCGATGCGGAGGGTCATCAGCTCGCCTTCGGTCTCCTTCATGGACTCGGTCAGATAGCGGGCGCGCTCGACGTCGACATGGGGGATGGTGAACTGGTTGCGTCCCAGAATCTTGTAGACGCGT
>JAKSQA010000080.1 GCA_024404335.1 Mailhella sp. | reverse complement strand
CAGGATACGGCGCCCGGCGCCCTGGCTCTCGGGCCGCATCACAACGCTCATAACGCCGGCCGATTCGGCGCCCGAGGCGACCGAGGACGACATAACCGCCATGGCCAGCATCTCCAGGCAGGCGGGCGCCATCCAGAGCTACGAGGAAACGGCCATCCGCAACGTGCTCGCCCTCGACAGCAGGCATGTCCATGATGTCATGACCCCCCGCACCGTGGTCTTCTCCCTTTCCGAAGACACGACCATGGACGAGGCCTACGCCGACCCGCGCTTCTGGAACTTCAGCCGCATCCCCGTCTACTCCGACGGCAACGAGGACATCGTGGGATTCGTCATGCGGGGCGACATCGTCAGGAGCCGCGACGCAGGAAGGGGCTCGGAGCCGATCGGCGGCATTATGCGGCCGATCCACTTCGTCCTGGAATCCATAACCCTCGACAAGGTGCTTGCGGAATTCCTCGAGAGGCGCCAGCACCTCTTCGCCGTGCTCGACGAATTCGGCGGCCTCTCGGGCGTCATCTCGCTGGAAGACGTGCTCGAGGAGCTCCTCGGCAGGGAGATCGTCGACGAAAGCGATGTCGCCGCCGACCTGCGTGAGGTGGCCCGCAGGCGCCGGAAGGCCGCCGCGGCACTGAAGACATCCGGAAAGAAAACGTAAGGAAACCGGATGGCCCTCCCCTTGCAATCACTGACGTTTCCCTTATCATCCGAAGCATCCCCCTTTCCGCCTCCGTCATGCCGGCGATGAGCGGAAAACCGGGCAGGAGAGGTCCCCATGGCCGCACGCAAGAACACCCCCGTCTACCTGGCCGCATTCCTGCTGTTCGCCGCAGGCGTGGGCTTCATGGTATGGTCCGCCCTGTCGGAAGACAGCGTCTACCATCTCAACGTCGCAGAAGCCGCGGCGCTCCCCGAATCCGAACTCCGGTCGGCGCGCATCTTCGGTGTGGCGGAAGGCGACATCTCCCGGCCGCAGAACGGCCTCGGCGCCGACTTCACGGCCCGCGACCTGGAGAAGCCGCAGATCCGCATGCGCGTCAGCTACCGGGGCGTCGTTCCCGACACATTCGAGAAGGATTCGGAAGTCATCATCGAAGGCGGCATGCGCGACGGCGTCTTCATCGCGAAGACGCTCATGACGAAATGCCCCTCCAAATACGAGAAATCCACCAGGGAAGGAAGCTGACGCTCCCGGGGAAGCGGAAACCGTGACTCCGGTCATGGAAACCGCACGCCCTGCAGCCTACAATGCACCCGACCGCCGCCGGAATGCCCCGCAGGCCGGCCGCCACATCCCCCTTTCCGGCGCATACCAGGTGCCGCCCATCGAGCCCGCCATGTACCTCATCGCACACACCGCACTCGTCATCGCCGTATTCTGCTCCCTGGCAGGCGCCGCGGCCGGCGCCGCCCAGCTCTGGCAGAACCGTCCGAGCGACATCAGATGGCTTGAATACGCCCAGGGCGGCGTATCGCTCATGCTCGCCGGAGCCTCGGCCGTCCTGCTGTACGCTCTCACCGTCAGCGACTTCTCCCTGACCTACGTCGACGAATACACCGAACGCGCGCTTCCGCTCTTCTACCGCACCACGGCGTTCTGGGCGGGGCAGTCCGGCTCCATGCTCTTCTGGGCCCTCATGGTCTCCCTCTGCGGTACGGCATTCCTTTTCACGCGGACGTACCGCTCGCTCAGCGCAGGAACCAGGATATGGTTCCTTACACTCTTCCTCACCGTCATGGCTTTCTTCGGCCTCCTCCTCTCCACGTGGAACGACCCGTTCGTCATGCAGTCGCCCGCACCCGCCGACGGCCAGGGCCTCAACCCCCTGCTGCAGAACCCCGGCATGATCTTCCACCCGCCGCTGCTCTTCCTCGGATACGGCGGATTCATCATCCCGGGCTGCCTCGCCCTCGCCCAGGCGCTCTCCGACGGCGATGACGGCATGCACTGGCTTGAGGCCGCGCGCCCCTTCACGCTCACGGGATGGCTCTTCCTCACCGCGGGCATCGTGCTCGGCGGATGGTGGGCCTACATGGAGCTCGGCTGGGGCGGCTACTGGGCATGGGACCCTGTGGAGAACGCATCCCTCATCCCATGGCTCATCGGCACCGCGGCCCTTCACACGGGAATCGTCGAGCAGCGCCGCGGAAAGCTCCACAGGACGAACATCTTCCTCATGAGCCTCACGACCGTCTCGGCCTTCTTCGCCACCTACCTCGTGCGCGGCAATGTCGTGAACTCCGTGCACGGCTACGGAGAAGGCTCAGTCGGCCCTGTGCTGCTCGCCTTCGTCATCGCATCGCTCGCCGTCATCACGGCGGTGTCGCTCTGCGCATCCGCCGGCAGGAAAAAGGAGCTCGGCGGCATCGAGACCCGCGAGGGGTTCGTCGTGCTCACCGTATGGCTGCTCCTGGCCCTCTGCATCATCATCCTCACGGCCACGCTCTGGCCCGTCATCAGCAGGCTGTGGTCCGCCCGCCCCGTCGGGCTTGACGCCAACTTCTACAACAGGGTCTGCCTGCCCCTCTTCACCGTCCTGCTGGGCATACTCGCCGCATGCCCCTGGCTGAAATGGGGAGGCGGCCTGCGCGAATGGAGGAAGGCCCTCGCCGCCGGCTGCGCCATGTGCGGCGCCCTCGCCGTCTTCTGGCACGCCGGCGTGCACAGCGCGCTCCCCCTCATGGCCGCATCGCTCTGCGCCGCAGTCATCGCCGGCATGGCGCTGCTCCTCTCCGAAAAGGGCATCCGCCGCAGCGCATCATCGCTCACCGCAGTGCTCGTGCACATCGGCACGGCGCTCCTCGCCCTCGGCATCGCATTCTCCGGCCCGTACAAGAAAGAGGTGGAAACCGAACTCGCCATAGGCGCATCGGCCTCCGTAGGCCCCTTCACCGTGACACTCGCCAACCTCTACGAGGGGCGCGGCGCGAACTTCGACTTCATCGAGGCCGAACTGAAGCTCTCGCGCGGAGGCGACGCCGCCGGCACGGTCTCCCCCCAGCGCAGGCTGTACGACAAGTTCACGCGCTCATCCTTCTCCGAAGCGGAAACCGTCCCCTCCCTCGGGAACGAGTTCTACGCCACCCTGCTCGGCGTCAGCGGGGGGAAGGCCGTGCTCCGCATGAGCTCCAACCCGCTTGTCAACTGGATATGGATCGGCGGCGCCGTCATGTCCCTGGCGCCCTTCCTCGGACTCCGCCGCAGGCGCACCCTCCCCGGAAGCACGGACGGCGAATGACATGGACAGCAGGGCACCGCTCATAGTCCTGGAAGGCGTATCGAAATCCTACGGCGCGCTTCCGATCCTGAAGGGCGTCACGCTCTCCCTCCGGCCGGGCACGATCTCCATCCTCGCGGGCGGCAACGGCTCGGGGAAGTCCACGCTCATGCGCATCATGGCCGGCCTTGTCCGGCCCGACTCCGGCACGGTCACAAGGAACATCGACCCCGCCGGAATGGGCTACATGGCGCACGACACATTCCTCTATCCTGCGCTCACGGCCATGGAGAACCTACTCTTCTGGGCCCGCGCCGCCGGCATACTCTCTCCGGAGGCACGCGCCCGCGAAGCCCTTTCCGCCACAGGCCTCGCCAGACGGGCCGAGGAGCGCGCAGGCATCTTCTCCCGCGGCATGGCGCAGCGCCTCAACCTCGCGCGGCTCATCATGGGGGATCCGAGGCTCATCCTTCTCGATGAGCCCTCCACCGGGCTCGACGTCCCCTCGCGATCCCTTCTGCGGGAGATCATGACCGACTTCAGAAGCAGAGGGGCCGCCATAGCGTGGATCAGCCACGACCTCGAGGAGGACTCCGGCATAGCCGACGCCGTACTCACCATCCGGCGGAAGACCCTCTCCATAGAGGAAAGGAGCCGCCCATGCTGAAATGCGCCCTGGCCATCTGCCGCAAGGACCTCACGCTCATCCTCTCCAGGAACGCAGGCATCATGCAGGCCCTTCTCCTGGGCCTGCTCCTCGTGTTCCTCTTCAGCCTCTCGCTCAACACCGGCGACGCGCTCAGCCCCCAGGCCGCGGCCTCCATGTTCTGGCTTGCCACGGCGTTCTGCCAGGTGCTCATCTTCAATATGCTCTATGCGTCCGAGGAGCTCTGCGGAGCCCGTTCGGGCCTGCTGCTGCTTCCCGCGCCGGTCCAGTCAGTCTGGCTAGGCAAGAGCCTTGCCGGGCTGCTGCTCATCATGGCCGCGCAGTGCGTCTTCATCCCCGCGGTATTCGTCTTCCTGGGGCAGCACCTCGCCGACGGATTCCTCCCCGCCCTTGCGGGCATCGTCCTGGGAGACCTCGGCATGGCCGTCTCCGGCTCCCTGTTCGGCGCACTCGCCGCCGGGCGCTCGGGCCGCGAATCCCTCCTTTCCATCATACTCTTCCCCCTGCTCGTCCCGCTGCTGCTCGCCGGCGTGCGCCTCGCATCCCTGGGAATCGACCCCGATCCGCTCCCCGGCGACCCGCTCCGCTGGATCGGCCTCGCCGCCGCCTTCGACGCCGTCTTCACGGCCGCAGGGCTCCTCCTGTTCCCCTTCGTCTATACCGGAGATGAATCATGAACCGATCCGGAACGGCCGCCGCCGCACTTGCCGGAGGCCTCGCCTTCGCCCTGTGCCAGTGGCTGGTCTTCGTCTACGCCCCCGAGGAACGCGTCATGGGGCAGGCCCAGAAGATCTTCTACTTCCATCTGCCTCTCGCATGGTGGGGGCTCGTCAGCTTCGGCGTGGCCTGCGCCGCGGGAATACTCCACCTGGTGAAGCGGCTTCCGCGCCACGCGCAGCTCGCCGATGCCGCCGTCGAGGTCGGCATGGTCTTCTGCACGCTCACGCTCGCCACAGGCTCCATCTGGGCACGGCACTCCTGGGGCGTATGGTGGACATGGGACCCCAGGCTCACCACCGCGCTCATACTCTGGTTCATCTATGCGGGATACCTCGCGCTCCGCTCCATGCCCATGCCGAGGGCCCGACGCGCATCCCTGTGCTCGGCCGTCGCCGTCGCCGGATTCGCCGACGTTCCGCTCGTCTTCCTTTCCGCGCGCCTCTGGCGCTCCATCCATCCGAACGTCTTCGCAGCACAGGGCGGAGGGCTCGAGACGGAAATGGCTGTCACCGCGGCGGCATGCGTGCTGGCCTTCGGGCTTGTCTGGCTCCCGCTCCTCATCATCAGATACCGCCAGACAGGCCAGCAGGAACGGCTTGACGACGTCATGCTCGCACGCATGGCCGATGAAGACGACCCCACAGAAGAAAACGAGGATTAGGATATGAACGCAACCCACTGGCTCATGATGGCCAACGCCGTCATCTGGATCGGCATAGGCGCCTACGTCGCCTTCCTCGCCTCGGCTCAGAGGAAAACCGAACGGCGCCTCGCCGCCCTGGAGAATGACGATGAACGCTAGGCCCCGCCGCGCGGTCCTCCTCGCCCTCATGATCGGCCTTGCGGCGATGTTCGCCTCCTCGGTCGCCTGGCGGCTGGGAGACCACCCGCTCGTCAGGAACTCCTCCGCACCGGCAGGCATGCCGGCCACAGCAGCACCCGCGCCCGGCACGGCCGATGCCGGATCCGACATCTCCGCCCTCACGCGCACGAGGAAGGACAATCCGGAGACCCTCGACGCCATGCTCGAACGCGGCCGG
>JAKSQA010000008.1 GCA_024404335.1 Mailhella sp. | reverse complement strand
CCTTCACCAACCAGGTCCTCGCACAGATGGACCTCGCGAAGAACGACCATGAGGTCCGCGTCTACACGCTCCCCAAGAAGCTCGATGAGGAAGTCGCAAGACTTCATCTCGCACGCCTCGGCGCGAAGCTCTCCACGCTGACCCAGAAGCAGGCCGACTACATCGGCGTGCCCGTCGAAGGCCCCTATAAGGGCGAGATGTACCGCTACTAGACCTGTTCGGAACCAGGTACCGAGCAAACCGGGGGGAGCGCATGCTCCCCCCTTTTTTTCGCGGAAATCATGAACCTGCTCCCTATCCGGATAGTTTTTGACAATTTTGTTAAACCCGTTACACCACCTGATAATTAATTTTCCTGAATTTCCAGCAAATTATCATTTTATGATTTTTTCCTTCTTCATTTATGTTTCCTTTTTACGGAAAAACATCTATCGTAGTCAGATCCCATACAGGGCATAACAGGAAGGAACACCGCATGCACTCAACCTCATCCCTCTCGTCAGCCTGCGCCGGTCTGATCCCGCCAACGCGGGAAATCCCGGCATATTGAGTCTGCGTTCCTCTTGCCGCCGCTGCGCACGGACGGGCCTTTACGGATCCGTCCGGTCCTATGCGCGCCCATCGGCTTCCACCACAGGAAAAAACATCCCGGAGGAAATCCCCCATGGATACGAATCAGGCATTCGTCTATCTGGCCATCATCGTCTATCTGGCCGCCATCCTGTTCATCGGCTTCTGGTTCTCAAAATCCAATGAAGACGCCGACGACTTCTACCTCGGCGGCCGCAAGCTCGGCCCCTTCGTCGCCGCCATGAGCGCCGAGGCATCCGACATGTCCTCATGGCTCCTCATGGGCCTTCCCGGCCTCGCCTACTTCTGCGGCATCGCCGACCCCTTCTGGACCGCCATCGGCCTCGGCATCGGCACCTACTTCAACTGGCTCCTCGTCGCCAGCCGCCTCCGCCGCTACAGCGCCAGGCTGAAGGCGATCACCGTCCCCGACTTCTTCTCCCGCCGCTTCCATGACGACAGCCGCATGCTGCTCGGCATCTCGGCACTCATCATCATCATCTTCTTCATCCCCTACGTCGGCTCCGGCTTCGCCGCCACGGGCAAGCTGTTCGCTTCGCTGTTCGGCATGGACTACCTCACCGCCATGCTCGTGGGCTCCGTCGTCATCGTCTCCTACACGACCCTCGGCGGCTTCCTCGCAGCCTCCACGACCGACCTCATCCAGTCCATCATCATGAGCCTCGCCCTGCTCGTCGTCATCGGCTTCGGCATCGAGGTCGCCGGCGGATGGGATGCCGTGACGAAGGCAGCCGACTTCGACGGCTACATCAGCCTCTCCAGCATGACCGACATCTCCACCGGCCAGGTCACGGGCTACGGGCTCCTGACCATCATCTCCACCATGGCCTGGGGTCTCGGCTACTTCGGCATGCCCCACATCCTGCTCCGCTTCATGGCCATCGACGATGAGCGCCATATCCCGCTCTCCCGCCGCATCGGCACCACCTGGGTGTTCATCGCCATGGGCGCCGCCATCCTCATCGGCATCATCGGCTACGGCATGTCCAAGGCCGGAGCCTTCGACGTCTTCAAGACCAACGCAGAAGCCGAGACCCTCATCATCGTCGTGAGCCATCTGCTCAGCCAGTACGGCGTCGTCGCCGCCTTCATCGCCGGCCTCGTCCTCGCGGGCATCCTCGCCTGCACCATGTCCACCGCCGACTCGCAGCTCCTCGCCGCGGCCTCCGGTGTTTCCGAAAACATCATGAAGGGCGTCTTCGGCATCAAGCTGGCCGACCGCACCACCCTCCTCATCGCCCGGCTCACCGATCTCGGCATCGCCGCGGTAGGCATCTTCATCGCGCGCGACCCTGCCAGCTCCATCTTCAAGATCGTCTCCTTCGCCTGGGCCGGCTTCGGAGCGGCGTTCGGCCCCGTCGTGCTCTTCGCCCTCTTCTGGAGGCGCTGCAACAAGTACGGCGCCATGGCGGGCATGGTCACCGGCGGCGCAATGATCTTCATCTGGAAGTTCCTGCTCAAGCCGATGGGCGGAGTATGGGGCATCTACGAGCTCCTTCCCGGATTCCTCGCCGCATCGGCCGCGATCCTCATCGTCAGCCTCATCACCCCCGCTCCCTCCAGGGAGATCACCGATGAGTTCGACGCTGTGAACGAAAAATAGCGAATGACAGCTATCCCAGAGGCCCGGACTTCCGGGCCTCTTCTTTTTAAGGACGGAATCCGTCCGCAGACCGGATCCCGCATGAACGATGCCTCAGCAGAGCGCCTGCAGGGATTTTCTTTAAAGGGAACAGGCCGCAGGCAGACTGCCGAGCTTGTCAATAGGAAGTTTTTCGGATATTTTATCCGTTCCTAGTACGATAGGCGGCGTTTGCGGTACAACTGCAAACGCGTTTTCACATTCAGCTTCCCTGTCGGGGGTATGTATGACAACTTTCTTCTCTCTGGTGATCGTCTTCGCCTGCGCAGCGTTCGCGCTGCTCTACGCGTACAAGACGTCCAAGCGTGTTCTTAGCGCCTCCACCGGCAACGAAGACATGCAGCGCATCGCCGGCGCCATCCAGGAAGGCGCTCAGGCCTACCTGAAGCGCCAGTACCTCACCATCGCCGTCGTCGGCGCCGTGGTGGCCGTCCTGCTGCTCTTCACCATGTCCTTCCTCACCGCCCTGGGCTTCGTGCTCGGCGCCTGCCTCTCCGGCGCTGCCGGCTTCATCGGCATGAACGTCTCCGTGCGCGCCGCCGCTGCCGAAGAGGGCATGGTTCCCGCCCTCAACATCTCCTTCCAGTCCGGCGCCATCACCGGCATGCTGGTCGTGGGTCTCGGCCTCCTCGGCGTCTCCGTGTACTACGGCCTCCTCGCCATGTTCGGCGTCTCCATGGAACAGATCATGCAGGCCCTCGTCGCCCTCTCCTTCGGCGCGTCCCTGATCTCCATCTTCGCCCGCCTCGGCGGCGGCATCTTCACCAAGGGTGCTGACGTCGGCGCCGACCTCGTCGGCAAGGTCGAAGCCGGTATTCCCGAAGACGACCCCCGCAACCCCGGCGTCATCGCCGACAACGTCGGTGACAACGTCGGTGACTGCGCCGGCATGGCCGCCGACCTGTTCGAGACCTACGCCGTGACCGTCGTCGCCACCATGCTGCTCGCCTCCATCTACTTCGACGGAGCCATGCAGACCAAGATGATGATGTTCCCCCTGCTCGTCAGCGGCGTGTGCATCCTCGCTTCCGTGGCCGGCACCTACGCCGTCAAGCTCGGAGCCGACGGCAAGATCATGAAGGCCCTCTACAAGGGTCTCATCGCCACCGCCCTCATCTCCGCCGTGCTCATCGCCGTGCTGACCATGTTCGTCTTCTGGGGCGACACCTGCAAGACCGTCCAGGGCCTTGAGTTCACCGGCCTGAACCTCCTCCTCTGCTGCCTCACCGGCCTCGCCGTCACCGGCCTCATCGTCGTCGTGACCGAGTACTACACCTCCACCGCGTACCGCCCCGTCCGCAGCATCTCCCAGGCTTCCACCACCGGCCACGGCACCAACGTCATCCAGGGCCTCGCCGTCTCCATGGAAGCCTGCGCCGCCCCTGTGGTGATCATCTGCGCCGGCATCCTCTTCGCCTACACCCAGGCCGGCCTCTTCGGCATCTCCCTGGCCGCCACCACCATGCTCGCCCTCGCCGGCATGATCGTCGCCCTTGACGCCTACGGCCCCGTGACCGACAACGCCGGCGGCATCGCCGAAATGTCCGGCCTCCCCGATGACATCCGTGAGACCACCGATGCCCTCGACGCCGTCGGCAACACCACCAAGGCCGTCACCAAGGGCTACGCCATCGGCTCCGCCGCCCTGGCCGCCCTCGTGCTCTTCGCCTCCTACACCGAAGACCTCACCCGCTACTTCGGCAGCCTGAACGTCCAGTTCGCCCTGCAGGATCCCTACGTCCTCGTCGGTCTCTTCATCGGCGGCCTGCTCCCCTATCTGTTCGGTGCCATGGGCATGAAGGCCGTCGGCCGCGCCGGCGCCGCCGTCGTCGTCGAAGTGCGCCGCCAGTTCCACAGCATCCCCGGCATCATGGAAGGCACCAACAAGCCTGACTACGGCGCCTGCGTCGACATGCTGACCCGCTCCGCCATCAAGGAGATGATCGCTCCCTCGCTGCTGCCCGTTCTGGCCCCCATCGTCCTCTACTTCGTCATCAAGGCCTGCGGCGGCCAGGCTGCGGCCTTCGCCTGCCTCGGCGCCATGCTGATGGGCACCATCGTCACCGGTCTGTTCGTGGCCATCTCCATGACCTCCGGCGGCGGCGCCTGGGACAACGCCAAGAAGTACATCGAAGAAGGCAACTACGGCGGCAAGGGCTCCGAAGCCCATAAGGCTGCCGTCACCGGCGACACCGTCGGCGATCCCTACAAGGATACCGCCGGCCCTGCCGTCAACCCCATGATCAAAATCATCAACATCGTCGCCCTGCTCCTCCTCCAGGCCCTTGCCTAAGCCGGACTGACCAGGGCTAGCGCCCCGGCACGATACACGGAGCCGCAGCATTGCTGCGGCTCCTTTTTCATACATGATGATCTACGGTTCCTGCCTCCGCAGCCGTCCATTTCCATGACTGAAACGACCATCGAGATGCCGATTCCGTATGTTCCCTGTCTCCGAATATCCGCACGAAGCGCTTCAGCTTTCCAAAACCATGCGGAGATCCGCCGGAATTTCCGCATAAAAAAGCCCCGACGACTCGGGGCTTTTTTATGCTGTGTGATCCTGACGGACTTCTCAGGAGCTGAGCTCTTCGGCGGAAAGCACCTTGCATCCCTCCTCGCGGAGGGCGGCCACGGCCTCGACATTCCGGTCGAAGCGGAAGACAAGCGTCGCACGTGACGAATCACGCTGGGTATACGCATAGAGATATTCCACATTGATCCTGCGCGAGGCCATGATCTCCAGCACATCCGCAAGACCGCCGGGCCTGTCGGGAACCTCTACCGCCACTACTGGAGTGGACCCGACGGTGAATCCCTTCCGCTGCAGGACCTCCCTCGCCTTCGCGGTATCGTCGGCCATGAAGCGGAGGACGCCGAAATCCGCCGTGTCGGAAAGAGACATGGCCCTGATATTGACCCCGGCATCCCTGAGGACATGCGCGATATCGCCCAGCTGGCCCGATCTGTTCTCAACGAATACGGAAATCTGCTCCACCGTCATCCGACATTCCTCCGGTCATGCGCAGAGGTCTTTCCCGCGTCCGTTTCCGGACGGGAACTCCGGTCAGGCCTTGCCGTTCTCATCGTTCGGAGCCTTGCCGCCCTTGGGAGTGATGTCGATTTCGTCAGGTTCGGAGGATGCCTGACGGAAATTGCGGATTGCGCGGCCAAGTCCGCCGCCTATTTCAGGAAGACGCTTGGCTCCGAAAATCACGAGAACCAATACAAGAATTATGAGCAGTTCCTGCGTTCCTATTCCGAACATGGAAGCCTCCAAGTACAGTTTTTCCGTCTTTTACACGGCTTCCCGCCCTGAGGTCAAGCACAGCGCCGTCCGCGGCTCCACAAGACTTCATTTGCCTTTTCCGGCGATATATGGCTCTATTAGGCAAATCGGAGCCCAGCATGAACAGCATCCCCCTTCTCTCCATCCCACGACTCCACAGGGAGCTTCTCCCCTCTCATCCCGAATGCGCCACGCTCTGGCCCGGGCTTGCCCATGCCCCGGCCGGGACATGGGTGCCGCATCTCCCTCTGTCGCCGGCACTCGCGGATGCGAGCCTGTCCGACTTCAGGCGCGCATGCAGAGACGGAGCCTGCGGCTCGCCGGTACATGCGCTCTCCCTTGAAAAGGCTCCTTCGGACATCACAGGTGAGGAGCTCAGGGCGCTCCGCGAACTGAAGGGGCTGCCTCCCGATCCTCCCGAGCAGCCGCTCAGGGCGGTCGCCCAGCAGATCCTCATCCTCGCATGGCTGCAGGAGGAACAGGCCCTCGAAATGGCCCTGCTCGAACAGAAGATCCGCACCTCACGCACAGCCTTAAAGGGACTCATCACCGGAACGGCATCCTCCGGCATGGAAAGCCCGCGTCTCCCTTCCGAACGCGAGCTGCCCTCCTGGGAAAAGATGCTTGCCGCGTTCCTTGCCTTCATCCCCGACCTCCCCGCCGGAACGGCCCTGCTCGCCACATCCCGGGAGATGTCGGCCGCCCTGAAGGAACGGCTCACCATCCATCCGCTGCCCTGCTCCGATGGCGGCACATCCATCCGCGTGCGGATATCCGAGCTCATAGGACTGTGCCCGTCCATCTACGCCGACCGCCTGCGCCGGGATCCCGGCATAGACGCATCCAAAGAGATCTCCGTCATCATCCCCTCCGATCAAACCATCTGAATCCACTCAGGACCCTGCGATGTTCCTCTCCGCCACCGAGCTTTCCCCGTGGCTTCTGTCCTCCTGCGGCGGACGCCCCTCCGGAATCATATTCGACTGCGACGGCGTCGTCATCGATTCGCGTGACGCCAATATCAGCTACTACAATTACCTCAGAAACTATGTGGGGCTCCCCGCACTCACCAGGGCGCAGGAGGATTTCGTCCAGGCGGCCACCTACCCCCAGGCCATCGACAAGTTCTTCCCCAGACCGCTCCAGCCCCTTCTGAGGGAAGCCACGAAGAAGTTCTCCTACGAAAAGGAAATCCTGCCCCACATCAGGACCTACCCGGGCCTGCACGAACTGCTCGGCTGGTGCAGGGAAAACGGCGTGAGGACGGCAATGGACACGAACCGGCATGACGGCATGGACATCCTGCTCGAAACCTGCAGCCTGCACGGCTGCTTCGATCCGCTTGTGCTCGCAAGCCATGTCCGCCATCCCAAGCCCTCACCCGACGGAGCCCAGCTCATCATCGATGCCTGGGGCATCCCCGGAGAAAGACTCGTCTTCATAGGTGACAGCGCCTCCGACAAGGGTGCTGCGGAAGGCGCGGGAATCCCCTTCCTCGCCTATCGGAACGAAAGCCTTGCGGAGCATTCGTTCAGGGATTTCCCGATTCTTCTCGAAGCATTGAAATCCCTCAGCTGAGGAGTTCCGCCACTTTACAGCCGGCACGTTATGGTTTAGAACTCCTCATTCGAAATTGAGACGGATTTCCCGCTCCGGAGGACAAAATTGACTCCCGAACATCTTGAATATTTTCGCAATCTCCTTAACAGCATGCTCGCCGAGGCCCAGCGCAACGGAGATTCCACGCTCGAAGAGCTTACGGACAACCATACGTCCTATGCCGATCCTTCCGACCGGGCCACGGCCGAATCCGACTGCTCCTTCACTCTCCGCATACGCGACCGTGAACGCAAGCTGATCGCCAAGATCAACGACGCACTCCGCCGCATGGACGAAGGCGAATACGGCATCTGCGAGGAATGCGGTGAGGAGATCGCCCTGGCCCGCCTCAAGGCCCGCCCCGTCACCACGCTCTGCGTCGCCTGCAAGGCCCGACAGGAAGAGGGCGAAAAGATCCAGGGCAGCTGACCCTTCCCGCCATGGACGCGCATCTTTTCCGACGCCTGTGTGATGTCCTTCTCCCCCGGCTCATTGGTGCCAGGATGGAGAAGATCCATGCTCCGGTGCCGGGCGTGCTGGTCTTTTCCCTGTATGGCGGCCGCGAACACGACGGCAAGCGCTATCTGGTCCTGAAGGCCGACCGCAGATCGCCGCTTCTGTTCGTCTCCACACATCGGATTCCGGTGAACGCCCAGCCTCCGGCCTTCGTCATGCGCCTTCGGAAGCATCTTTCCGACCAGCGCATACTCCGTGCCGCAGCCCACTGGACGGAAAGGCGCCTCTACCTCTGCTTCTCCGGCGAGGCCCCCATCTGGCTGCTTCTCGATCTCAGGGAAGGCGCATCCCTTTCCTTCGATGCGCCTCCGGAATTCTCCGAGCCGGAGTGGCCCGAGCAGCTCTCCGCAGTGCCTTCCGACATGTACAGGTCCTGGCCCGTCATCACGCCGGCCCTGCGGCGGACGATCCCCCATCTCGACCCTCTCGATGCGGACGCACTGCTCATGGACCTGCAGGCGGGAGGAGGAGATGTCTTCCTCTACGACAACGGATCGGCCTGCCATCTCTCAGCCTGGCCGCTCCCCGAAGAGCAGCTCCATCTTCTGGGAGACGGCTTCCTCGAGACCTCCGGAGACGATCCCCTGCCCCTGCTTGCCGCCGCAGGAGAGAAATCCGTCTGGAGCGACGCGGCTGCGAAAGCCCGGGAAGCCGCAGCCATGCCCTTCACGCAGGAAGCCGCACGCATCGGAAGACTCCTTAAAAAACTCGATGCCGATGAGGAGCGCCTGACATCCATGTGCATGAGGCAGAGCGACGCACTCCTCCTCCAGCAGAATCTCTACAGATTCCAGCCCAATGAAAAGGCGGCATCGGTCCTCATCCCTGATGGCGACGGAGGACGGGTCCTCCAGCTCGACAGGAAGCTGACCATCCGCGAGAACATGACCGAGCTCTTCCGCCAAGCAGGCAGGGGGCGCAGAGGCCTGGAGCATCTTTCGAGGAGGCGGAGCGAGCTTGCCGCCCAGAAGGAACGCGCGGAGAACTCCGCCCTCCGTGCCCTTGCGTCAGCCGCCTCATCAGCTCCCGCAGCGCTTCCCAGGTCCGCGCAGAAGCAGGCCTCCGCCGGACGAGCCCTTCCCGGCGATCTGCCGAAACAGGTGCAGGCATTCCGGAGCAGCGACGGATTCCTCATGCTCCGCGGCCGTGACACGAAGGGGAACGGGCTCGCACTCAAGATGGCGGCCCCCCATGACTACTGGCTCCATACCGCCGACGGCCCCAGCGCCCATGTCATCATACGAAGGGACCATGCCGGACAGGACGTGCCCGAGCGCACCCTTCACGAGGCAGGCATACTGGCCGCGCTCAAAAGCTGGCAGAAAGACCAGGACGGGGCCGATATCCAGTACTCCCTTGCGAAGTACATCCATCCGATGAAGAAGGCCGCGCCGGGCATGGTGCGTATAGACCGCAGCGAAGGGGCCTTCACGGTACGCCTGGAACCCGATCTTGAGGAACGGCTTCTCCGCGGCTGAGCCGACGCCTCCCCTTCCAGGTCCTCCGGACCTCGCCTACCACTCCTTGGCAAGGCATTCCATCTTCTGTCTGAAAAGACGATGCCTGATGATGAAATAGGCCGAAAGCATCGCGATGCCCGTCACGATCCATGAGACGGGGTAGACCAGCATCAGCATCTCATAGCTGCGGTACCACTGGAACACGGTCACAAGCCACACAAGCCGCAGCAGGCATGAGCCGACAAGGGTGAACAGCGCAGGGAGCATCGAGATCCCCATGCCCCGCAGGGCGCTCGCCGAGACCTCGTAGCTGATGACCAGGAAGCCCAGAGCGCATACGCAGTGCACACGGTCCATAGCGAGGGCCAGCACGTCCGCATCGGTGGAGAAGAACCTCAGCACATGTATGCCGAACAGCCAGTAGAAGGCGCAAAGGGCACCGCATATCGCAAGAGCGCCGAGCGTGGACCAGCGGTATATGCGGCGGCACCGGTCGAAGTCGCAGGCCGCGTAGTTCTGTCCGGTGAACGTCAGGCATGCCTGGTTGAAGCCGTTCACCACATAGTAAGTGAAATACTCGAAATTTATGGCCGCCGCCGTGCCTGCTATCGCCGCCGCGCCGAATCCGTTGATTCCCGACTGGATGCACACGTTGGACAGGGAGAACACCATTCCCTGCAGCCCTGCGGGTGCGCCGATCCGTATGATGAAGAGAAGGTAGGGCTTCACGATGCGCAGCCGCCGCGGAACAAGCCTCACGGGGTACTGCTCGTTCAGCAGGAAGAACCATATTGGAGCCGCGCCGCATATATTGGATATGAGCGTCGCCAGGCCCACGCCGGCGACCCCCATGCCGAAGCCCACGACGAAGACAAGGTTAAGCAGCACGTTGACGATGCCGGCCGCAGTCAGGGTGTACAGAGGCCTCCGGGTATCGCCCACGCTTCGGAGCACTGCGGAGCCGAAGTTGTATATCATGATGAACGGCGCCCCTGCGAAGTACAGCTTCAGGTACACGACCGCCCCTCCCATCACCTCATCAGGCGTGCCTATCAGCTCAAGGATGGGGCGGGCCGACGCGATGCCTGCAGCAAGCAGGAAGACGCCTGCGGCCAGCGCCAGCGCCATGGCCGTATGCATGGTGTCCTGAGCCTTCTCAGGCCGGTCCTTCCCTATATAGGCGGCAATGGCGACATTGGCTCCGATGGACAGGCCTATGAAGAGATTGACCAGTAGGTTTATGACCGCGCTGTTCCCTCCCACCGCCGCAAGCGCCTCGGGGCCGGCCCATCGGCCGACGACGATCATGTCGGCCGAATTGAACAGCTGCTGAAGCATGCTTGTCAGCGCTATCGGAAGCGCGAAGAAAAGTATCCTGCCGAACAGGGGTCCGTTCAGCATATCAATATGCTTTCCCTGACTTCGATGTGCCATCGGTCCCTCCCCTCCCAGGGCAAAGACATCGGATTCATCAGGGCGGAACGTTCCGTCGGTGATCCGGCTCTCTATGTGTGCGGGGCGGCTATTCCACCGTCACGCTCTTCGCAAGGTTCCTGGGCTGGTCCACATCGTTCCCGAGATAGTCCGCCACATGGTAGCTGAAGAGCTGCAGGGCGGGCAGTGCAAGGAAGCCTGCGGCGACGGGATGCGACGCCGGAAGCTCCCAGACCTCCTCCGCCTCGATCCTTGGGGCCATGCCCGTACCCCTCCTCTGGACGAGGGCGATGACCCGCCCCCTGCGGGCAAGTATCTCCTGGATATTGGACTTCACCTTCGGGAAGAGGTCATCGTCAAGGGCAAGGGCGAAGCTCGAGAAATCGCTGTCGACCAGCGCGATCGGGCCGTGCTTCATCTCGCCTGCCGCATAGCCCTCGGCATGTATGTACGATATCTCCTTGAGCTTGAGCGCCCCTTCATACGCAAGGGCCTCACAGCATCCGCGGCCGAGATAGAAGAACCCTCTCGTCCTCGCGAACTTCTCCGCGAGCTGCTTCGCCCGTTCGTTCATGAGGGGAAGCTCTTCCTGAAGACGGCCGGAAAGGGCCTCCAGCGCCTCCAGGAGCGACGGGTCGCACACTGCGGGGGAACGCCGCTGCCCGAAATACAGGGCGATGAGGGCGAGCAGCGTCATCTGGCTGCACATGGCCTTCGTGGAGGCCACGCTGATCTCAGGCCCGGCCTGTGTATAGAGCACGACGTCTGATTCGCGCGCAATGGACGAGCCGACGACATTGCAGAGGCCGATGACCCTGCATCCCTTTCCGCGCGCCAGCTGGAGAGCCGCCAGCGTGTCGGCCGTCTCGCCGGACTGGCTGATCACCAGGACCATCTCGTCAGGCCTGAGGATGGGGTCGCGGTACCGGAACTCCGAGGCGATGTCCACGTCGACGGGGATGCCGCCCATGCGCTCGATGAGCTGCCTGCCCCACAGGCCGGCATTATAGGAGGTGCCGCATGCGACGATATGGAGCCTGGAGGGAACGGGAAGCCCGTCAAGTTCGGGAAGACTCACCCTGCGGTCCACGCCGTACCCGGTGAGGCGGCCCGTAAGGCAGTCTTTGATGACACGGGGCTGCTCCATGATCTCCTTGAGCATGAAGTGCTTGAATCCGTCCTTTGCCGCGGCGTGCATGTCCCATGCGATGCGCGTGACGGACTTGGCCGATGTGCGGGATTCAAGGGATTCGAGCCCGAAGACTTCCCATGATTCATTCTCGACCCTGACGATCTCCCCGTCGCTGAGGAAGACCACATCACGCGTATAGGGAAGGAAGGCGGGGATGTCGGATCCTATGAAGCACTCTCCGGCGCCGACACCAAGGAGAAGAGGCGCAGACATGCGGGCCGCATACAGCACTCCATGCTCCTCGGGGGAAAGCAGCACGACGGCATAGGCGCCATGCGCCCTGCGCAGCGCGGCGGCGAATGCGTCGAGAAGCGTAGGGGCGGAAAGCCTCTCCTCGCCTATCAGATGGGCCAGCACCTCCGTGTCGGTATCGGAAAGGAATGTGTGCCCCTTGGCCGTGAGCTCGTCCTTGAGCTGCTGGAAATTCTCTATGATCCCGTTATGGACGATGGCTATTGCGCCGTCCTGCGAAAGGTGAGGATGGGCATTGCGCTCCACTGGCAGGCCATGCGTGGCCCAGCGGGTATGGCCGATGCCGGTCGTGGCCAGCAGGGTCATCTCCGAGTCGAGCTTCGCCTCAAGATTGGAGAGCTTGCCCTCCGCCTTGATGACATTGATCCTGTCCAGGACATCGAACGCGACGCCTGAGGAATCATATCCACGGTATTCCAGACGATGAAGCCCCTCAACAAGCAGAGGTACTGCAGGACGATATCCGCTATAGCCTATGATTCCGCACATATTCACCTCGCTCGGGACTGCTTCGGTCCGCCGGCTAGCGCCGCAGCACCTGAATTTTCCGGGAGGATATCAACGCGTCGGCAAAGAATCAAGAAGTCCCGGCAGGAAGGGATGCGGACAAGGCATCTACGGCTCTCAGACCTGCGATAAGAAAATCGGAATTTGCCCTTGACATCAGAGGCTTTTTAAATCAAATTCAAATTTAGATTTCATATCGTAAAACATCCCGAAAGGGTCAAATTTCGCTCATGGCGCACTGCGGGGAACACCTCTCCATCCCCCCAGAAGCGCAGACCTCCCGCGAGGACGGACGATGCAGCGGCCGTGAAGAGATACGCACGGCCCCTCATCCCTCCGGGTGGCTATGAAAGTTCCGGGGCCGATCGTCCATCAAGGCCCCGGCTTTCTTTTAAACAGCCCCTGCGCATATTGCAGACGTGCCGAAGCGGGCATATACTCCGCGGGATTTCAGCTTATAAGGCAAAAATATCCGCGTCATACGCATACGCAAGGGACTCCATGCTTTCTCTTTTCTCACGCAAGAAAACGGCCCGCGAAGACGGCGAAGCGCATCGACCTTGAGGGCTACGCTCCGTACGAGGATACTTGAGACCGCCGTCAGGCTCTTCGCCGACCTGGGCTACGCCGAAACGACCAGCAAGATGATCTGCAGGGAAGCCGGCGTGAACATCGCGGCCGTCAACTACTACTTTGGATCCCGTGAAGACCTGTACCGCGCCGTGCTTGACGACGTGCATGAGCACATCGTCAATCTGGAAGAAATGGGAAGGATCATGAACTGCGGGCTTTCCGCAGAGGAAAAACTCTGTCTCGTACTTGATGCGTACATCAATACGGCCTACAGCGGCGAGAACTGGTACGCAAAGATATGGGCCCACGAGCTCATGACCCCCTCGCCTGTGGGCGGCATGTCCTTCCTGGCCGGCACACTGCCTAAGGAGGCATACATCCGAAGCCTCACTGCGGATGTGACCGGAATCGCCATCGACGATCCCGTTCTCGACTTCTGCATCATCCAGGTCATGGCCCCCTATCTTCTGATGCTCTGCGTGCACCGCGACATGGCCAGAGGCCTCACATCCTTCTTCGACTACTCGCCGATGGAGGCGAACAGGCACCTCAAAGAGCTCATCATGTTTTCCCTGAAATCCTATGCGGAGCGCTACCGCAGAGGCGAGATCCGGCCTCTCGCCTCTCCGTCCGTCTGAAGTCCGGAAACGATCACCGATCCGCCAAGGCATGCAGCCCCTCAACGGCTGCGGGAAAGCCGGCATCAGCCTTAAGGCTGCCTCATTTCCCCTTCACGGCGCTTCTGCCGTCACTCCCTGCCCGGCCCACGACCCGGCTATGCCGCTTCACGAACCG
>JAKSQA010000079.1 GCA_024404335.1 Mailhella sp. | reverse complement strand
GCCGATGTCGACGAGAAGGAAGGTGTCTGCCATAAGTGCCGCCTTTGGAACGTGGGAAGCAGAATCTATCTTTTCTTTGAAGGCGATGCAACGGAGGAATCCGTGATGTCCGGCATTCCCGCCGGGCCGTTCCGGGCCGTCCGCCTCTGCTGCGGGAGGGATCAGATCGGAAGGGGAAAGGCAGGGTACGCCGGTCATCCGCTTTTTGTGGTCTTCGCAAGGGGGTGGGCCGCGTCGTAGACCCTGGTAAGCGCGTCGAGGTCGAGGTGCGTGTAGCGCTGCGTGGTCGAGATGCGGCTGTGGCCGAGCAGCTCCTGTACCGTGCGGAGGTCGGCGCCGCCCTCGAGCAGGTGGGTCGCGAAGGAATGGCGCAGGTCATGCGGCGATATGTGCTGGGGGATGCCCGACAGGACGGCCCTCTCCTCAAGGATGCGGGCCGCCTGGCGTCTGTTGAGCCTTTTCCCCTTTTTTCCAAGGAAAAGGGCCTCCTCGTCCGGAAGTCCGGGCACGGCGTTCCGGGCGGCGAGCCATCGGTCGAGGGCCTGCCTGCAGGTGTCGCTGAGAGGGACGCGCCGCTCCTTGCCGCCCTTGCCCATGACGATGACATGCTCCCTTTCGCGCATGACGTCGCCGATGTCGAGCCCGAGGGCCTCGGATATGCGCAGGCCGGAGCCGTACAGAAGCTCTATGAGCGCCGTATCGCGGAAGAGGAGGGCCTCCTCCTCGGATGCGCCTGCGGAAGAGGGAGAGGGCGCGGGCTGAGCCTTCCACGCAGAAGGCGCGGAGAGGTCCTCGGTCCATCGTCCGTCGTCCAGCAGTTCGAACATCTGGTCGACATTGAGCATTGCCGGGTGGCGCTGGTCCTGCTTCGGGTTATGGACGCCCGCGCAGGGATCGGCTGTGACCTTCCTACGGCGGAGCATCTCATGGAAGAAGGACCGGAGCGCCGACATCTTCCGCGCCGTGGAGCTTCGGGCGGTCCCTTTTCGGAAAAGCCAGGCTGCGAAGCCCTGGATGTCGGGCTTCGTGATCTCCTCCGGGTGCGCCGTGCTCAGGCCGCAGGAGCAGAGGAATGCCTCGAATTCCTCAAGGTCGCTCCGGTATGCGCGCACCGTCGCCTCCGACGCCCCTTTCTGGAATTCCGGATAGGCGAGGAAGAGGAGGGCGTTGTCCGGAAGGGGGGGAGGCGTTTCGCCGGGGACGGCAGGTCTCGGGTTCTTTCCGTTCATAAGGCCTCGTAGCGGGCGTCGGCCCTGCGGCGGATGAGTCTTTTCACCTCCATGACCATGAGAAGTGAGCTCAGACGGCGCGCAGTCCACGCGGAGTCATGCTCCATCGCCGTATGGAGGAGGTCGTCAGGTGCCATGGGCAGTTCTTCAAGAAGGCTGATAATGAAGGATTCATCATCTTCAACCTGATGTGATTCTGTATGTTTTTTATTTATGCACGTATTATGCACTGCATTATCGGTGTGATGGGAATTGTTGCTGCAAGGAGCTTCGAGGGCGGAAATCACGCCTTTGGATTCCGGGGCTGATTCCGGCTGTTCATGGAGCGGAGCCTGCCGGGATGGAAAGTCATGATCAGGGGATCCGCCGCCGCATGGCGCCGTATGGGCGGCAGACGCTTCGGAGCGGGGCCTTTCCTCAAGGCTGCGCATGTCTTCCTTCAGATGGGGGAGGAGGTCTGCGATGATATCCGATCCCGAGCACACGGGAGTGGCGCCCTCGAGGAGCAGGGCCTTCGTTCCCTCGGGATAGGGGCCCCGTATGGTCCCCGGGGCCGGAACGTAGACGCTCCGCCCCTGTTCCGCGGCTATTCTGGCGGTGATGAGGCTGCCGCTTTTCTCCGATCCCGCCTCAACGACCATGACGCCCAGGGAAAGGCCGCTTATGATGCGGTTCCTCACGGGGAATGTGGCTCTGGAAGCCGGGAAATACGGCGGGAACTCGCTTATGAGAGCTCCCCGTGCGGAGACGCGGCGGCAGAGCTCGGCATTCTGCATGGGGGCGAGGAGTCCGCTTGCGAGGACGATGACGGAGCGGCCCTGCAGCGGGGCGGAGGCCAGCTGGGCGGCCTGGTCGATGCCTGCGGCGGCGCCTGACACCACGGTGATTCCGGCGGCGGAGAGCTCCCTTCCGATGGCGGCCGCGGCGTCGGCACCGCTCCGTGAGCACCGGCGGGAGCCTATGACGGCCACGCAGGGGGAATCGAGGAGCGAAGCGTCGCCCTTCACATAGAGCAGGGGGGGCGCATCGTCTGTGTGCCTGAGCCTGGACGGATAGCGCGGATCCGTCCAGAGGATGATTTCCGCATCGAGTCCGTGGGCGGCCTTCCATTCGGGAGCGGCCTTCTCTCTCCATGCGTTCCGCAGATACTTCTCGGCAAGCAGGCCGGAGACGCCGGCTTCGGGCCAGCGGCGGCAGCTGCGGACGGCCTCGTAGGCGGAGCCGAAGAAGCCGAGGAGGGCGCGGACGGAATGCCTGCTGAGCCCTTCGGTGCACCGGAGGGCGAGAGCTGCCCAGTATTCGCTCCGCCCTTCCTCCGCAAGGGCTTCGATGCCGTGCAGGGCAGGCACGGCTATTCCCCGTTTCCTTCGCCGGCGGGCGATGTTTCGGAGGGGGCGGCCGTGAAGAGGTGCATGGCGCCGGCCAGCGCCTCCTCGGTGGCGAGGAGGTAGACGATGTCGCCCGCCTGGAGGAGCGTCTGGGCGTTCGGGGAATTGTCGGTCGACTTCCCGCGGCGTATGCCGGCAGCGGTGACGTGGTGCTCCCTGCGGAGCGCGGCCTGGGCGATGGTCGTTCCGTCGAGGAAGGAGCCCTTCTCGACCGTGCAGGCGGAGAGCTGCAGGTCGGGGAGGCTTTCCATGATGGAGCTCCCCATGTCGAGCCGGCGTTCCATGCCGTAGTTCTCGCTGCGGATCGCCGCGATATGGCGGTCTATGGTCTGCCTGGGGACGAAGTAGCGGTTGAGGACGCGGGCGAAGACCTCCAGGGAGGTTTCGAATTCCTCGGGGATGACCTCGCTGGCGCCGAGTTCCCTGTACGATTCGAGATTGCCGAGGAAGCGGGTGCGGACGATGATATGGAGCGACGGGTTCATGGCGCGGGCATTGGCGACGATGGCCCTGCCGCCGGCCGGATCGGTGATGAGTATGGCGAGCGTGCGGGCCGTGGCTGCGCCGAGATGCTCCAGGACGGATGCGTAGGATGCGTCGCCGTGGCGGATGGGCTCCGTGCTTCTGTATTTCTCCACGGTGTTGGGGTTCATTTCGGAAATGATGTAGGGGATGCCGCATGCCCTGGCCCCGCGGGCCATCATCTGCCCGCCTACGCCGAAGCCGATGATGATGAGGTGGTCCTTCAGCAGGCGCCCGTCGCGGATGATGCCGTCGGAGCCGTCTTCGAGGCCGGGAGCCGCCTCTTCGGCGGCGGCGGCGGCGGAAGGCGCGTTCACGCCGCGGATTCCGGCGCCTGAGATCCGGTTCGCCACGGAAGGGGCGGCGGAGATGAGCATGGGGGTGAGCACCATGGTGAGTATGCTTGAGGCGAGGAATATCTGGTAGGAGCCCTCGGAGAGCAGGCCGAGCCCGAGTGCGGACTTGGCGAGCACGAAGGAGAACTCCCCGACCTGGGCGAGGCAGAAGGCCGTGATGATGGCCGTGCGGAGCGAGGTGCCGAGCAGCCTGACGGCCGGGAGTGCCATGAGGATCTTGGCGGAGACGATGAGCGCCGCCGCCGCGGCCACGGCGGGGATGTGGGAGGCGAAGAACCGCACGTCGAGCAGCATGCCCACCGACATGAAGAATATGCTCGAGAAGAGCTCCTTGAAGGGGAGGATGCTTTCGAGCGTGTTGAGGCTGTATTCCGATTCGGCCATCATGAGCCCCGCAAGGAACGCGCCGAGGGCCAGGGAGAGCCCTACCCATGAGGTGATGAGCGCCACGGTGAGGCAGAGGCCGATGACGGCCATGATCATGAGCTCCCGGCTGCGGGTGTTCACGATGGTGAACATGGCGCGGGGAAGGACGTACTTTCCGAAGAGCAGTATGCAGCAGATGACGAGCATGCCCTTGCCCATGGCCCAGGCCATGTCCTCGGGCTCGAGTTCGATCCCTCCGGCCAGAAGGGGCAGGATGAGAACCATGGGGACGATGGCAAGGTCCTGGAAGATGAGGACGGAGAGGCATATCCGGCCGTGGGGCGATTCCGTGGCGCCGCGCTGCTGGAGGAGGCTGAGGACGATGGCCGTCGAGGAGAGCGTGGTCATGAAGCCGTAGACGAGGCCGAGCCTCGGGCCCGCCCACAGGAAGCAGACAAGGAAGACGAACGCCGTCGTCAGGAGCACCTGGAGGCTCCCGCCCACGAGGAGGGGCTTCCTCATCCTGACGAGCTCCTTCCCCGAAAGCTCCATGCCTATGGAGAACATGAGGAATGCGACGCCGACCTCGGCTATCACGTCTATGACTTCCTTGCCGTGCACGAGCCCCAGGGCGGACGGCCCTACGAGCACCCCGGCAAGGAGGAGGCCGACGATGGAAGGCAGGCGGAACCTGTGACAGACGGGGACGACGATGATGGCGATGACGAGCAGCGTGACGAGCTCGATGAGGACGGTTTCTTCCACTGTTTTCTCCTCCTGAATGCGGCTGCCGGCATACTTGCATTTTTCCCTGCCGCATGCAACGCGCATGCCCCTCCGGACGGGCAAAGGTTTTGACAACTCCCGGGATTAGCCGTATCTTGTCGCGTTATATCTTTTTTGCGGAGTCAGTCATGGCACAGATCCAGGCTATCAAGGGGTTCGCCGACCATTTTCCTGCGGAGAGCCGTCTTTTTGAAATGATGGAAGCCACAGCCCGCGAGGTCTTTCCTCTGTACGGTTTTGGCGAGCTTCGTACCCCCCTCATGGAGTACACCGACCTCTTCTGCCGCGGAATCGGCACGGAAACCGACGTGGTGCAGAAGGAGATGTACTGCATCCCCGACAGCAAAGGGCGTTCCATGTCGCTCCGTCCTGAAGCGACGGCCGGCGTGATGCGCGCCTATATCGAAAGCGGCATCCATGCCCGCGAAGCCGTGAGCAAGTTCTTCACCATCGGGCCTATGTTCCGCCACGAGCGCCCCCAGAAGGGCCGCATGCGCCAGTTCCATCAGATCAACTGCGAATGCCTCGGCCCCAAGGAGCCGGAATGCGATGCGGAGATCATCTGCATGATGATGGAGTTCCTCGGGAAGCTCGGCCTCAGGGACCTTACGCTGCAGATCAACTCGCTGGGCTGCGCCGAATGCCGCCCCGTGTACCGCAGGAACCTGCACGACTGGCTTAAGGGCCTCGACCAGGCATGCCTCTGCGACGACTGCCGCCGCCGCATGGAGACGAACCCCCTCCGCGTGCTCGACTGCAAGGTGCCCCAGTGCAAGGAGCTCACCGCCGCCGCGCCCGTCATCCTTGAGAACGAATGCCCCCAGCGCCGTGAGCACGTCGATGCCGCCCTCCGCCATCTCGCCGCGCTTGCCGTATTCCGCTGCTGCTTCATATTTTGTGGTTCCCATCTCCTCGTTGCTTCCGAGACGGGATACCAGACCGCCCACTTCATCCACCGCCAGAAACAGCGGGATTTTGCTGAAGGTCTGAATGGTTTGCAGCATTT
>JAKSQA010000078.1 GCA_024404335.1 Mailhella sp. | reverse complement strand
TCGACGACATCACCGGGCTTGATTCCCCCGAGGAGACGCTCAACAGCATCTTCGATTCGTTCTGCATCGGCAAGTAGCCGTAAAATATGGATATCACCGTTTCTTGCCGCACCTGCCTTTCCGTGATACCTTGCGCGCAAAGGTAAAGACCATGCAGCCAGCAAAACGCCCATATCACCGCCGCCGCAGAGCGGCCCTCTCCACTGCTCCCGAACTGCAGGATGAGCTCAGCAGGCAGACCTCCGAAACGGAAGCCTGCAGCGCCCCCGCACCTTCCGCACAGCCCGCACGCCGTCGCCGCCGCAGATCCGCGGCCCATGCCCCGGCCCCCGCACCCGAGCCCCAGGTACCGCTCCTTCCGGCGCTCTCCAAGGAGGAGATCAATGCGCTCCCCATCGGCGCATGGGAAGGCCCCGTCATGCTCGTCCGCGACGAGGAGTCTCTCGACGAGGCCCTCGAAGCCATGTGGAAGGAGCCCGTCCCCGGATTCGATACGGCGACAAGGCCCACGTTCCCCAAAGGCGCCCAGAGCGCCCCGGCCCTCATCCAGTTCGCCTCGGCCGACATGGCGTGGCTCATCCAGCTCACGCACATCCCCTTTTCGGAAAGGATCGCGGACCTTCTCGCCTCCCCCTCCATCCTGAAATGCGGGGTCGCCATCAATGACGACATGAAGGCCCTGGCCCGCATCCAGCAGTTCGCACCCGCAGGCGTCGTCGACCTCGCCCTGCTGGCCCGCCGCAAGGGCATCCAGGCCCAGGGGCTCCGCACGCTTGCCGCAAACCTCCTCGGATTCCGCATCAGCAAGAGCATGCAGTGCTCCAACTGGGAGAAGCCCGAGCTTTCCGCTCCGCAGGTCAAATACGCCGCCACCGACGCATGGGTGGGCCGTGAACTCTACTTCCGGCTCATCTGACCCGACCGTTTTCCGCAGAGGGACTCATGAAACGCTCAATCAAGCTCCTCCCCCCCGAACTCGCCAACCAGATCGCCGCCGGCGAGGTGGTGGAACGCCCTGCGAGCGTCGTCAAGGAGCTCATGGAGAACAGCCTCGACGCCGGTGCCCATGAGATCACCGTCGAGCTGGAGAACGGAGGCCAGACGCTCATCCGCGTCACCGATGACGGCAGGGGCATAGACGCCGACCAGCTCGAGCTCGCCGTCACCAGGCACGCCACCAGCAAGATCGCGGAGCTTTCCGACCTCATGAGGATCAGCTCCTACGGATTCCGCGGCGAGGCCCTCCCCAGCATCGCCTCCGTCTCCCGGTTCCGCATGACATCAGCCCCCCTTTCCGACAGCGGCGCCCCCGGCGAAGCCGCCTCACTGGACATCGTCTTCGGCCGGGCGGGTTCCATATCCCCGGCAGCCCGCAGGAAGGGCACGGTCGTCGAAGTCGCGGAGCTCTTCTCCAACGTGCCGGCGCGCCTCAAGTTCCTCAAGACGCCCGCCACAGAGCTGAAGAAGGCCCAGGAGCTCTTCACGCGGATAGCCCTCGCCCGCACCGACGCAGCATTCACGCTCACCAGCGGAGGGCGCGAGCTCATCCGCTTCGATGCGGGGCAGACGCTCCTCCGCAGGCTTGCACGCCTCTGGCCGCCGACGGTTGCCGAGGCGCTCCGCCCCTTCGACATCACCGAAAACGGCATGCGCCTGCACGGCCTCGCATCCGACCCGTCCTCATCGCAGCCCCGGGCCGACCGCATGCGCTTCTATGTCAACGGAAGGGCCGTCAACGACAGGCTGCTCATGAAGGCCGTCCGCCAGGCCTACCAGGGCAGGCTCACAAGCCGCGACTATCCCCAGACCGTACTCTTCCTCGAGCTTCCTGCGGAGGAGGTCGACGTCAATGTCCACCCTGCCAAGAACGAGGTCCGCTTCCGCGACGAGCAGGCCGTCTTCTCCGCCGTGCTCAAGGCCTTCGGCACCGCCCTCGCCTGCGCCCCCCTGCCCTCCGCCCGCTTCGAGAACGCGTCATTCACCGCCGATGACCCAGGGCACGGCACGCCCGGCGATGCCGCCTCCGGCAGTGAGCGCCCCGCCCCCAGGCCTCTGGGATTCTGGGGGGAAGCCGACGCCGTCCGCGTCATGCCCCGCCGGGAAGCCCGGTCCCCCTTCGGACCTGCCCCCCGCCAGGAGGGCGGCGGCATGCTCCATGAGGACACGGCGCCGGGCAGCGATCTTTTCGCCGGGCTCCTGCCCGAAGGGGCTCCCGAGCCCGCGCCCTTCGGCGGACGGTCCGACGGCGGCCCTTCTGAAGGCCGCGCTCCGGCAGCCGCTCCCCGGAAGGAGCCCCGCGCAGCCCCGCAGCCACTCTTTTCCCCGGATCCTGTCCCCGAATCGGAACAGGACGGCAGCCCCCGTCCCACCGCCCCAGGATCAGAGCCGGCCGGCACGCCCCCGAGCTCCCGCAGAGCCGGCTCCGCGGAAGAAGGGAACCGTCCGTCCCGCGCACGGGACCGGTTCGGCGGCGGCGCCCCCGTCCGGAGCGCAGAAGGGCTCCCCCTGGACAGCCGGGATGCCCGGCATGACGGAGCGGAGGCGCAGCCGGCACCGGCTGCCGGCCCCGACGGCTTCCGCTTCCTCGGGCAGATCGCAGGCACCTACCTCGTCGTATCGCAGAACGGCGATTCGCTGCTGCTCCTGGACCAGCACGCCATGCAGGAACGCGTCTTCTACGAACGCTTCAGGAACGCCGGATCGCGCGGCACAGCCCGCCCCCTCCTCGTCCCCCTGGAACTCGGCCTCCACCCCTCCGAGGCGGAGCGGTTCCTGGAAAAGGCCGGGGAGCTGGGAAGGCTCGGCTTCGAGGCATCGTGCCGTGACGGCAGGTGCGTCGTCTCCGCGATGCCTCCCGAGATGGACAGGCGCGAGGCGGGGGACTTCCTTAGGGAGGTGCTCGCCGGCAGGGCCGACGACCTGGAAAGCCGGTGGATATACCACGCATGCCATACGGCGGTACGCGCGGGGCAGAGCCTCACACCCGACGACGCCCTCCATCTCGTCCACGAATGGCTCGCCTGCGAGGAGCCCGACTTCTGCCCCCACGGCCGTCCGTGCGCCGTCGTCCTCGACAGGGGCGACCTGGAGAAGATGTTCAAACGCCGGCAGCAGTGAGCCCCGCCGTGGCCGACGCCCTCCGCGGATGAGAAAAATTTACCAATTTTACATTGACTTGATGTATTCTTGAAGGCATATAGAAAATCAGGAGCATAACTCTGGGCAATCGTGTTGCCCACGCAGGGTGTGTATTCAGTTTCCTATCTTGTGAGGTTTTCTCATGGCCAAGTCTATCTATGTCGGCAATCTTCCCTGGTCCGCCACCGAAGAGCAGGTGAAGGATCTTTTCGCTGAGTACGGCGCCGTGCTCTCCGTCAAGCTGGTCAACGACCGTGAAACCGGCCGCGCCCGCGGCTTCGGATTCGTTGAAATGGAAGACGCCGATGCCGCAAAGGCTATTGAAGCTCTCGAAGGCAGCAGCTTCGGCGGCCGCACCCTGCGCGTGAACGAGGCGAAGCCCCGCGCTCCCCGTCCCCGCTACTAATCCGTACTGAATCGGTTCGGAATCAAAGCCCCGGCATCCGGGGCTTTTTTTTCGCCGCCGGCCTCCCGGACTCCGCCCTCCCCGGCCCGCTCCCGCCCCTGAAACCTTTTGAAGCATACGCTCCGGGTGCTTTAACTGGACTTTCGCCGCAAGCTGGTTATGATGGGGGCATCGTATTAATCCCTTTGAGGAGCAGATCATGTCCTTCCGCACTTCGGCAGCCCTTCTTCTCGCCGTCCTCGCCGTCCCGGCCCTTTCCGGCTGCGGCCCCCAGCTCGGCGGCGATTCCTATTCAGCCTATGAAGCACGCCAGTCCATGACGACCTACAACGCCACCGCCGTCGCCGTCAGGCAGGTGAACATTTCCAGTGACACCTCCGAAAGGCAGACGATGGGCGGCGTGATAGGCGCCGTCGCCGGCGGCGTCATCGGCAGCACCATGGGACACCACTCGGGCCGCACCCTCGCCACTCTCGGCGGAGCCCTCCTCGGCGGAGCCGCCGGCGCGGGCATAGGCCACGCCACCGGCCATCAGACCGGCCTTGAGATCACCGTCCAGTATGAGAACGGTGCCGAGGAAACCGTCGTCCAGGGTGCCACGCCTCCCATTTATTCCGGCCAGGCCGTACGCGTCCTGGTCAGCCAGGACGGCACCCGCCGTATCGAACCCCGATAATCCGGACATCAGGGCGCACCGCCCTTTTCCAAAACATTCATCACTCTGGAGGACCAGATGCTCGATCCGAAACAGTGCGTTCTCTTCAGCGGCGGCGCTGCCGGTGCTGAACAGTTCTTCGGCGCCCAGGCTGAAGCCTGGGGCATTGAGGAAGTCAACTACAGCTTCGAAGGCCATCAGATCGAACGCTCCCGCGGCGTCCGCGTGCTCACCCAGGACGAGCTCGCCCTCAAAGACGTCAGCATGACCTATGTCTCCCGTCTCATGGGCCGCGAATACACCCGCGCCCCCCTGTTCCGCAAAGTCCTCCAGTCCATCTGCTGGCAGGTGAGCAGCGGCAGCGAAGTCATCGTCATCGGCGAGATCCAGGAAGACAAGACCGTCAAGGGCGGCACCGGCTGGGGCGCCGAATTCGCCAAGCTGTGCAACAAGCCCCTGCTTGTCTTCGACCAGTCCCGCGACGCATGGTTCCGCTGGATCAACGACGAATGGGTCAAGAAGGACGATCCCGTCATCAAGCACACCCACTTCACGGCCACCGGCACCCGCTTCCTCGAAGCCAACGGCCGCCGCGCCATCGTGGAGCTCTACGCCCGCTCCTTCAACCGCTAGGCCTCCCTATTCCGGAATGAAGGCCCGCCCCCAAAGGGGACGGGCCTTTTTCCGTCTCCGCACGGTCCGCCATCCATACTGCCGGAAGGGAAGCCGCTATTTTTGATTACAATCGCCTGAAACCCTGCTATACCTTACCGAGCGATGCGGAAGATCCGCACGGCCGTGCCGGCCGTTAACTCGCCAGGGAATCCCATGCAGTCCATCCATCGAAACACCACCAGGCGTCTGAACCTCGGGGGCGTGCCCATCGGCGGCGGAAGCCCGGTCGTCGTGCAGAGCATGTGCAACACCGACACGCGCGACGTCGAATCCACTCTCGGCCAGATCGGGCGGCTCCATGCCGCCGGGTGCGAGATCGTGCGCCTCGCCGTGCCCGACATGAAGGCGGCGGAGGCGCTGAAGCGCATCGCCGCAGCCTCCCCCGTACCGCTCATCGCCGACATACACTTCGACTACAGGCTCGCCCTGGCCGCGCTCGACGCCGGCCTGCGTGGGCTCCGCATCAATCCCGGCAACATCGGCGGCAGCGGGCCCGTCGACTCCGTGGCCGCCGCCGCGAAGGCGAACGGCGCCGTCATCCGCGTAGGCGTCAACAGCGGCTCGGTGGAGAAGGAGCTTCTTGAGAAGTTCGGCGGCCCCACGCCGGAGGCGCTTGTGGAAAGCGCCCTCCGCCATGTCGCCATGCTTGAGAAGCGCGGATTCTACGACACCAAGATATCCCTCAAGTCCTCGTCGGTCCGCCCCACCATCGAACCCTACAGGCCCACGGCCTCGCGGGTGCAGTTGCTTCCCGCACCGCAGACGACCTTGGCCTTCTTGGCCTGGTCGATGACGATCTTCATGACCTTCTGGTGCTCGTCGGGGGTGAGGGTGGCGGGTTCCCCTGTGGAG
>JAKSQA010000077.1 GCA_024404335.1 Mailhella sp. | reverse complement strand
GGATGGCCGTCAGAAGTCCATGGAGAGGGCCGTCCAGTGCCTGGTGAAGTCGGCCGACTGGCAGAGCGTGAGGAGGGCCTACGGCGCGGCCCTGCGTGAGGTCGGAACCCTGCCGAAGGACATGCGCATATCCATAGACCTCGATCCGGTGAACATGCTGTAGCGTGCCGGGGAGCTGATCCGGCTCAGACCGATGCCCGGACCGGATCCGCCTCTTCAGAAAAAGGCGGGATAGCCTGCCGGATTAATGGATGGAACTGTTTTCCGTCATCCGCAGGCTGCGTCGGCGGGCATCCACTGCGATGCTCCGCCTTGCCTGTCGGAAACGCATGCCGCCTGCCTATCTTTCAGACCAGACGAGCCTCTTCCCCTTGACGGTGAGCCTGCCGAGGGCGGTGCCGTTCCAGCGCATCAGCACGGAGCGGCATCCGGCTTCGAGTCCGCCCGGTGCGGAGAGGCTCTGGCCCTGCAGGAGCCCGGCTATGCTGCGGAGCCCCTCGGCCCCTTCGAGGTCGAGCACGGGGCCGCCGCCGATGCGGCACCTCGGGGAGATGCGCAGCTCGCCGTTCCTGCCGGCCTTGCCCATGTAGAGCCCCTGCCAGTGGAGCGCCGAAGGCAGCGCGGCGAGGGCCTGGATGGGGAGGGCGTGCAGGCTTTCGCCGAAGATGCCGATCTCGGTGGGGACCTGTGCGGGATCGAGGCCGAGCTCCCTGAGCCTGCCTTCGGAGACGACGGGAGCCTGCACGGGATCTTCGGTGTAGGGGGCCGGACCGGAGGGCGTTCCCGGCTTGCGGAGCCGGGCGACGAAGAAGCCCTGCGTGTCGCCGGCCTTGGGGTTGAGGCACCAGACACCCTCGCATCCCTGCGGGGCCTGGAGGTCGAATCCGGGCACGTCGCCGAGCGGCTCGGGCACGAGGCCCAGCTCGTCGCGGGCGAAGAGCACCTGGCGCTCGTTCTCCTCCACATCGGTCGTGCAGGTGGAGTAGACGACGACACCGCCGGGCCTGAGGAGGCGGCACGCCTCTCTGAGCAGGTCGCGCTGCAGGCGTATGAGCGGTGCGACCTTCCCGTCCTTCCAGATATCGAGGACCCTGGGGTTCTTTTCCACCGTTCCCCATCCGGAGCAGGGCGGGTCGAGCTGTATGAGGTCCCACCCGGCATCGGGGAGAGGCAGCTTCTCGCCGCTCTGGCAGCATGTGGCCGTCTGCATGAGGCCCATGGTGTGCAGGTTGCGCCTCAGGTTGGCGAGCCGCACGGGTGAGGGCTCGTTGCCGAGGACGAATCCCGAGGGGCCGGTGAGCCAGGCCAGCTGGCTCGTCTTGCTGCCCGGGCTGGAGCACATGTCGAGCACGGAGGCTCCCCGGGGGGGATCCAGCGCCAGCGGGGGCAGCATGGAGGCCCTGTCCTGTATGTAGATGAGGCCGAAGAACGCGGCCAGGCTGCTGCCGAGCGGGCGCGGCTCCGAGAAGGCCCTGCGGGCGGGCAGGAAGAAGGGGTCCTCTTCGAACCCGTACCCCTGGAGCCTGAGCATCTCTTCGACGACGGGGATTTCGGACGGGGCGCATGTGAAGCGGAAGGAGCGTCTGGGAGTCGTCATGGAATCCTCGCAGTCTGACGGTTCTGACGGAAAAAGACGGGGACGTCCGTATTGCCGTTTGGGGACGGAACGTGTAATGTACCGAGAAATATCCCCAAGGAGCATTTCATGTCCAGACGTTTTCTGCCCGTTGTATGGGCATTCGCCTTTATGCTGCTGATGATGCAGGCTGCTGCCCAGGCGGCGACGTATCTGGTGGCGCCTTTCCATATCTCCGGAGCGCAGGGCTATTCATACCTGGGGCAGGCTCTGCCCTCGATGCTTACGTCGCGGCTGTACGCCCAGGGCTCCTTCGAGCCCGTTCCCGGCCAGGATGCCGCGCTTAAGGAAAAGGCGCCTGCAAGCCGTGAGGCTGCTGCGGCCCTTGCGAAGAAATACCATGCCGACTACGTCGTCTGGGGCGGAGGCACGATCATGGGAGACCAGGCGAGCATCGACGCCTCCGCCCTCCAGCCTTCCGGCAAGGTGTGGAAGAAGTCGGCCGTGAGCCCGGTGAACGGCCTCATCTCCGGCGTCCAGAGCGTCGCCGACGGCGTCAATTCCGAGGTGTTCGGCCGCAGTGACGCCGGCCGCAGCTCCTACGCGCCTTCCGGCCGCCCCGCCTCCGCAGGCGCGATGAACGGCGCCTTCGTGATGAATGAGACGAAGAACCGCGGCGCAGGCGAGGCCTATCTCAACCCCTCCCTCCGCTACCAGGGCACCGAGGACAGCCTTTCGCAGATACGCACCCAGATGCTTGAGTTCGAGTGCCTAGGCGCCGACGTGTTCGACCTCACCGGCGACGGCCGCAGCGAGGCCATACTCCTTGAGAAGAACTTCGTGCGCGTCTACAGCCTGAGGAACGGAAACAGGCTTGACCAGCTCGCGGAATACCGCGTGCCCGCTTCCATGAGGCCCGTCCTCGTCCGCGGATACAGGCAGGGCGGCCACAGGTACATCGTGCTCACCGGTTTCAACGAGGATGAGCGCAGCGCTTCTTCCCAGATACTCGAATACGCCGGGGGCAGGATTTCCGTCGCCGTCAAGAACGTCGGCCGCTACCTCAATGTCGTATCCGTCCCCCCGACCTACGGCCCCATGATCATCGGGCAGGATTCCGACCGCAGCAAATGCGTCTCCGGCCCCGTGTATGAATGCCTTCTTCAGAACGGCCGGCTCTCGAAGGGCGGCCGCCTCTCGAACCTTCCCAAGGAGGCCACGGTCTTCAACTTCGTGTGGCTGCCCGGAGACAGAGGAAAGAAGGGAGGCGACCACCTCGCACTTATCGCCGATAACGAGACCCTGCTCACCTTCGATTCCAGAGGCAAGCGCCTCGCCGGAACGCAGGACAGCTACAGCGGCAGCTCCGTCTATGTCATAGGCGACCGCGGCCTCGTGGGCCTGGGGGTGGACACCTCCACCGATTCCGAGGTCCTGCACTATGTTCCCATGCACATGCCCGTGGTCGACCTCGACCGCGACGGCCGCTGGGAGCTCCTGGTCAACAAGCCCGTCACCACCGCGGGCAAGATATTCTCCAACTACCGCACCTATCCCCAGGGCGAGATCCACGCCCTCCTGTGGGACGGCATGGGCATGGAACTGCTCTGGAAGACCCGGCGCATCAAGGGCACCGTCTGCGACGTGCATGTCGGCGACCTCAACAGCGACGGAATGCCTGAGCTGATCGTCGCCGTGAATTCCTACGGCGGCATGACGAGCGGCCTTAAGACCCGCTGCGCCCTGTATATGTACCCGCTCGACCAGCGCAGGGTCGGCGCAAAGCCCAACTGGTCCGAATAGCAGGGAGGTGAGCCATGCCTGAAGGATGCGGTATCCCGCCGGAAGTCTCGTTCTCCACGTTCATCCTCTCGCTTGCGTCGTCGGCATTCGTGCATCTCGGCGAGGTGCCCGACCCCGAGACGGGGAAGATCTGCCGCAACGAGGAGCTGGCGCGGAATTCCATAGATGTACTCACCATGCTGGATGAGAAGATCAGGAACGGGCTGACGCCGGAGGAGAGCAGGCTCTTCAGGGATGTGCTCTATGAGCTGCGCATGAAGTTCGTCGTACGGTCATAGCCGGAACGGCTGCGGAACAGTCATCCGGGGGCGGAGAAGTTCCTCCCCCGTTTCTTATCAGGAGATACCCATGCTTCGAGCCGGGCTTGTCGGCGTTACCGGATATACCGGGATGGAGCTTTCCCGCATACTCGCCTCCCATCCCTCCATGCGGCTCGTCGCCGCCACCTCGCGCCAGGATGCGGGCAAAAGGCTCGATTCGGTGTACCCCTTCCTCCAGGGCCTTCCCGGCGGGGACGTCGTGCTCATCGAGCCCGATGCCGCCGAGCTTGCCCGCCTCTGTGACGTGGTGTTCCTTGCCGTGCCCCACGGCGTGGCCATGGAGACCGGCGCAGAGCTCTATGACGCGGGAGTGAAGGTCGTGGACCTTTCGGCCGACTTCCGCCTGCGCGACGCGGATGTGTATGAGGCCTGGTACAAGCCCCATACCCGCAGGGAGCACCTGACTAAGGCCGTCTACGGCCTTCCGGAGCTGTATGCCCGTGAAATCGCCGGGGCGCGGCTCATCGCCAACCCCGGATGCTACCCCACGGCCTCCATCCTCGGCCTGTACGCCGCTTTGAAGAACGGCATCATCAGAGCCGACGACATCGTCATCGACGCCAAGTCGGGCACGACGGGCGCGGGCCGCAAGGCGGCGGTGCCCTCCCTGTACTGCGAGGTGGCCGACTCCTTCAGGCCGTACAACATCGGCGGCGGCCACCGCCATACGCCGGAGATCGAGCAGGAGCTCTCCGTCGCGGCCGGCGCGCCCGTGACGGTCTCCTTCAATCCCCATCTGCTTCCCATCAGCCGCGGCATCCTGGCGACCATCTACACGAAGCTCACCTCGCCCCTTGCCCAGGCCGACGTGCAGGCCATGTACGAGGACTTCTGGAAGGACAGCCCCTGGGTGCGCGTGCTTCCCGCAGGGCGCCTCCCCGAAACCAGGAACGTCCGCGGAACGCTGTTCTGCGACATCGCCGTCACGGTCGACAGGCGCACGGGCAGGCTCATCATCACTTCCGCCATCGACAACCTCTGCAGGGGCGCCTCGGGCCAGGCGGGGGCCAATGCGAACCTCATGTTCGGCCTGCCTGTCGAAACGGGCCTGAACTTCGCCCCCCTTGTCCCATAGGCCTGCGCTCCCGCGGTCCCGCAGCCAGGATTCATGACGCAGAAGCCCCCCGCCGGTATCGGCGGGGGGCTTCGTCTGCTTCAGGGGGGGGCGGCGCGGCTTCTTCAGCTACTTCTTCCGTCTGGCCTTGAGCGCCGCCTTCAGGGCGTCGCGGTATGTGCGCAGCACGAATATGCGGGCGTACTTCTTGTCTTCGGCGGGCACTATATGCCAGGGGGCGTAGTCGGTGTTCGTGCGGAGGAACATCTCGTCGGCGGCGGCGACGTAGTCGCCCCACTTGTCGCGGTTGCGCCAGTCCTCGGGAGTGATCTTGTACTGCTTGTAGGGAATCCTCTCGCGTTCCTTAAACCGGCGGAGCTGCTCCTCGGGGGATATGTGCAGCCAGAACTTGAGCAGGACATTGCCCGTGGAGGTGAGGTCCTCCTCAAAGACGTTGATCTCCGAATACGCCCTGCTCCAGTCCTCCATGGGAGTGATCTTCTCGAGCCGCTCCACAAGGACCCTTCCGTACCATGTGCGGTCGAATATGGTGACGAAGCCCGCACGGGGCATGTGGCGCCAGAACCTCCAGAGATAGTGGTGGGCCAGCTCCTCCTGCGTGGGGGCGCTGATGGGCACCACGCTGCACAGGCGGGAGTCTATGCCCGACAGGACGCGCCGTATGGCGCCGCCTTTGCCGGCGGCATCCCAGCCTTCGAAAAGCAGGGTGGTGGAGATGCCCTTCTTCCAGGCCTGGAAGGTGAGGTCGCGGAGCTCTTTCTGCAGGGAGGCGATCTCCCTGCCGGCGGATTCAGGGTCGGCCTTCACCGAGAGGTCTATGGCATCAAGGGTGGAGATGACGTTTTCGGCCGGGCGTATGCCGGATTCCTTCTCGGCGGCCACGCGTGCCTTCTTCGCATCCTGCTCCGCAAGGGCCTGGTCCACGGCATGGAGGATGGTGCGCACGACGGTGAGGTTGCGGTAGCGTTCGTCGGCCGCGTCGATGATCGTCCAGGGGGCCTTGGCACGGTCGGTGAGCGTTATGGCCTTCGAGGCGGTGTCGAGGAAACGGCC
>JAKSQA010000076.1 GCA_024404335.1 Mailhella sp. | reverse complement strand
GGACATCCCTGTCATCATGGCTACGGCGAAAGAGGCGGAATATGAAAAGGTGGATGCCCTGGATTTGGGGGCTGACGATTACCTGGCCAAGCCGTTCGGAATGATGGAGATGGTTTCCCGCGTGCGGGCAGTGCTGCGCAGATGCCGTCCGGCAGAGGATGCCGGGGAGTTCCGTTTCGGAGCGATAGTCCTTTCCCTCCGTGACCATACCGTTTTCGCCGATGGAAGAAATGTGGACCTCACACTCAAGGAGTTCAGCCTGCTGCGGAAGCTTATGGAAAAGCCGGGCGCGGTATGCGCCCGCGAGATGCTTTTCACTTCGATATGGGGGCAGGACTGGTACGGAGAGACCCGTACCCTGGATGCCCATATACATTCCCTGAGGCGGAAACTGGGCCCTTCGGGAGATTCCATCGAGACCGTGCGGGGCCTGGGGTACAGGCTCATGCCGCGCACATGAGGCACCGCCATGAGAAAACGCATCTTCCGCTATCTTTTCCTTATGGCTCTTGCGATGCTGACGGCATGCTTCGCCGTGCTTGTCCCCGTCATCTACAGGGAATCCGTCATCCTGCAGGAGGAAAAGCTGAACAAGACGCTGCATACAGCCGCCATCATGGCTGAAGGCAGTGGCGGCGCGGC
The DNA here is from genome assembly GCA_024404335.1 of Mailhella sp. Taxonomy (GTDB): domain Bacteria; phylum Desulfobacterota; class Desulfovibrionia; order Desulfovibrionales; family Desulfovibrionaceae; genus Mailhella. The sequence continues at coordinate 5,214 of JAKSQA010000076.1, read as the reverse complement.
ATTCGCCGCCGCTGCCATGCCGGATTTCCGCCTCACCCTGATCGCCTCCTCCGGGGAAGTCCTGTTCGACAGCCGGCATGACCCGTCCGATATGGGCGGGCATGCCCTCCGCAGCGAAGTGAGAAGCGCCGCCGAAACCGGGTTCGGGCGCAGCGTCCGGTATTCCGATACCCTGCTGGAGGAAACGGCCTATCTTGCCCGGCGCATGCCCGACGGATCGGTGCTGCGCATTTCGGAAAGCCGGTCCACGGCATTCCGCATAGCGTATGACCTTCTCGGGTGGTTCGTATTCGCGGCGGTCGTCCTCATAGGGATCTTCCTGCTCGTTTCCCGGCACATTGCCGGGCGCATCGTCGCCCCCGTGAATTCCCTCGACCTGGAAAACCCGCTGAGGAACAATGCCTATGACGAGCTCGTCCCCATGCTGCGCCGGCTTGAGAGGCAGCACGTCCAGATTTCCGAGCACATAGCCTCTCTGAAAAAACAGAAGGATGAATTCGAGCACATCGTCGGGGCCATGGAGGAAGGCCTTGTCATGCTTGATACCTTCGGCCGAATTCTCAGCACCAACCGGCCTGCCGGCGTGATATTCGGCCTCGGCTCCGACTGCCGCGAATCGTTCTTCCGCGACGTGGATCCCGGTGACGATATCCGGTCGGCGCTCGAGCGCTCGATGGATGAAGGGCGCGCCGATCTGCAGATCGAACGGAAAGGCCGGCTGTATCATCTGGACATGAGCCGGATCATGTCAGGCGAGCGGATCGTCGGGAGCGTGATACTGGCGTGCGACATCACCGAGCGTGCGGAGAGGGAGCGCCGGCGCAGGGAATTCACGGCCGATGTGTCGCATGAGCTGAAGACCCCGCTTCAGTCCATCATCGGCGCTTCGGAACTGATGGCCGGAGGACTTGTCCGGCAGGAGGACATGCGGCGCTTCGCATCGAGGATATATGACGACGGGCAGCGCATGGCGGCGCTTATCGGCGACCTGCTGCGGCTTGCCCGCCTGGACGAGGGGGTGGAAATCTCCCCCGTCATGTTCGACCTTGCCCATGCCGCCGCTAAAGCCGCGGAGCCCTTCCGCGAGGCGGCTGAAGAGGCCGGCCTGAAGCTCACCCTCGAATGTTCGGAGGCCCCTGTCATGGGCGATCCCGCTCTTGCCGGGGAGATAGTCGGCAATCTCCTGGAGAACGCCATAAAATACAACCGCCACGGCGGGAGCATCCACATATCCACCGGCCTTTCCGACGGCCATCCTTTTGTCACGGTGCGCGATACGGGCATAGGCATCGCGGAAAAGGACCATGAGAGGATCTTCGAACGATTCTACTGCGTCGATAAAAGCCGTTCACGCCTGAAGGGAGGCACGGGCCTCGGCCTTTCCATAGTCAAGCATGCGGTGCAGTTCCATAAGGCGGAAATAAGACTCAAAAGCAGGCTCAATGAAGGGACCGAAATAACCATAGTATTCCCCGCCGCTGAAAAACCTCATGCCCAAACGCAGGAAACCGCTTCCATGCGTGCATGCCCGCAGATAGGAGAAAGTATTAATATTTAGAAACCATCTTCTCTTATAAAAGATCTTTAAAGCACCGTATAATCTTGTTATACGGTGCTTTTTTACATTTTACAATATCAGAAAATAAAATTCACAGTATTCAAGTATACGTTTTCAGGAAATGCGGAATTATCAACCATAAAAAGGATACTTCATCAGAGGTATTATCATGAAGCAGGCAATTATCGATATAGGATCGAACTCTATCCGGCTGAAGTGCTACGAAATCATGGGAAACGAGTTCAAGGAGCTATTCCGGGACAAGATAATGGCCGTGCAGCTGGCAGATACGAAGATGTCATGGGAGAAAAAAGGGCTTGAGTATGCCCGTGTGAAAAAGGAGAAATCAAAACCGGATGTCTGTGCCCAGGAGCATTTTCTCACCGAAGCGCAGGCATCCCCGGCATCGGAAACCACAGCTCCCCGGAGGATCACTTCCTCAGATCAATGACTTCCATGTCCTCCGGCACATGGACGCGGCCTTTGAAGAATCGGGAGGCGGCCTCGGAATACAGCCCACGGCGTCTGCCGAGCGTCTTCTCCTCCGTATGCCAGAGCACGAGGCTGCGGGCACCCGCTGATGCGGCAAAGGCCGCGGCCTCGTCCACCGTGCTGTGCCCTATGGCATGCGGATCGAACAGCCCGGCATCGCTTTCCGTGCAGAACGCCTCGTGGAGCAGCCAGTCCGCCCCGCGCAGCAGCGTGTCATCCCTGCCGCGGAAGGGCTCGTCGCCGCAGAAGACGATGACCTGGCCATCGGGCGCTTCCATGCGGAACCCGTACTGCTCGGCCTTCCTGGATTCGATATCGAAGAACACGGTCCTGTGCCCTTCGATGACGTACTCCCTGCCTGCCTCCACAGGAGACAGGACGACGCCCTTTCCAAGGGCGGCCTGCTGCTTCGCACTCAGCGTAAGACTGCAAATCGTGGAGATCTTCTCCGCAAGGCGCGCATGGCAGTACACGGTCAGCGTTTCGGCACGCTTGCCGGAAAGCCACCTGGAGGCGCTTATCCGGATGACCCACAGCACACCCAGAAGGTGGTCTATATGCTCATGCGTCACGAAGACGCTGCGGAGGGCATCAAGAGGCACGCCCGCGTCCTCAAGCCTCGAAAGGATGCCGTTGCCGCCTCCGCCGTCGATAAGCAGGCGCCCTTCCGGGCCTTCAAGGACGGAGCATGTGTTATATCTGCGCACGGCGCTCGCGGCGCCCGTTCCAAGGACGATGAGTCTTTCCATAATCCGCCTCCATCTGCTCGGGATCGTACAGGATTCAGGCCCATCGGGCAAGCATGGCGCCCCGGCGGACGGATTCCGCCGCCCGGCACTTGACTTCTCCGGCATGGGAGATAAAAGTCCGCCATCCCCCTTCCAATCGGAAAACACGGAGGCCCCATGCCCTGCGACGCCATACTGTTCGACCTTGACGGAACCCTTCTTGATTCGCTGAAGGACCTTGCGGACGCAGTCCACCACGCGCTCTCCCTTCACGGGCTCCCCCGGCGCTCCCTTGCGGAGGTCAGGGCCTTCGTGGGCAGCGGAGTAAGGAAGCTTGTGGAGCGCTCTGCCGGATTCGGGCCCGACGACGCGCGCTACGCCCCCCTTTTCGCGGCTTTCCAGGACTACTACGCCGTGCACTGCGGCGATGCCACGGCTCCGTATCCGGGAATCCCGGAGCTGCTCGCCGAGCTGAAGACCCGGGGATTCCTGCTTGCCGTCGTCTCCAACAAGCAGGACCGTGAGGTCCGCGCCCTGGTCGAAAGGCATTTCCCCGGCATGTTCTCGGCCACGGCGGGCGAGCGGCCCGGAATCCCCCGCAAGCCGGACCCCGCCCCCATCCTGAACGTGATCGCCGAACTCGGCACGCAGCGCTCCCGCGTCATCTACGTCGGCGACAGCGACGTGGACGCCCGTACGGCTGCCAATGCCGGCGTGCCCCTCACAGCAGTCACATGGGGCTACCGTTCCGTAGAGCAGCTGAAGGAAGCAGGTGCGGAGCGGTTCATCGACTCTCCGCAGCAGCTTCTCGAGCTGATCTGAGTCCTCTATGCGCCCCTGCCTCAGCGCCTGAACTCAAGCTCCCCGACGAAGCGTATCCCTTCGGCCTCGACCCCGACGACCACGGGATGGACCTCCACGCCGGCGTCCGCAGCCTCCGCAAGGCGTTCCGCATACACGGGGTCGACATAGTCCGCGGCGCGGAAGCAGCGGCCGTCGGGCCGCTGGACCACATACAGCATGGCGGCCCTCCCGCCTTCCCCGACGATGCGCATCAGGGTCTGCAGATGCCTGGCCCCCCTGTCCGTCACCGCATCCGGGAAGGCTGCCGCGCAGTCCTCGACAAGCGTGACGTTCTTGCATTCGACCCAGAGCGGCGGAAGCCCCGGCCCGGTGATGACGCCGTCAAGGCGGCTCTCGCCGTTCACGGCCTCCCGCCTGAGTGCGGAATACCCCCGGGCCCATGGAAGGAGCCCCGCGGAGAACATCGCGGAAAGAAGCCTGTTCGGCGCCGAGGTGTCGACGCCCACCCAGAAGCCGCGGCCGCCCTCGCCCGCGTCACCGGCGCCCATGGCCACCACGCTCCACCGCAGCTTCCGCTCGGGATTCAGGGCCGGAGCAAGCAGTACGGGAGCTCCGGGCCGCAGCAGCCCGAGCATGGTCCCCGTATTGTTCGTATGGGCGCACACCTCGCTCCCATCGAGCTCCGCATAGACGAAGAAGCGCTTCTCCCTGCGGAGAAAGCGCCCCACACGGCACCCTTCCGGAAAACGCAAAAGCAGATCTTCCATTCCCCTTCCCGCTGTTGGCAATCAATACCGTCTATGCTAGCCTCAGAAGCCGTCAGAGACGGCAGGGACACTCCGCGCCGATTCTTCCACGAAAGGCCGGGAGCCATCAAGCCTTTCCGGAATTCGGCCGCCCCGCGGCACCGGGCTCCGCCAAGCCCGTTCCGCACGCATCCCTCCGACGGCTTCCCATGGGCGGAGACCCATGCGAAACCGCCCTCAACCCCACACTGCCGGCGCCGCAGTCCGCCTTTCGGGAGCACCGCGATGGATGAAGCCACCAGAAAAAGCCCGGATACGAAGCTCCCCTTCAATCTGGCAAAATTCTTCTCCTACATATCCCTGCTGCTCATCCTCATCTCGAGCGTCATACTCACGCTGTTCATAGGGAAGACCATGATCACCTCGATCGTGGAAAGCCAGCAGGAATACGCCCTCCTTCTCGCCGACAGCATCAACCGGCAGATATTCCGCAAGTTCACCCTGCCCGTAACCTACGCATCAGGCGGCGTCGCCCTTTCCGACCCGGCCCAGTACAAGCTCTTCGACGAGGTCATCCAGACGCAGCTGCACGGCCTGCAGCTGGCAAAGGACCGCCTGTACGACAGCAACTGCACCATCCTCTATTCCAGCGACGAAACGGACGTCCCGCGCACCGACCCCTATCCCGAAGGCGTGCCCCTCGTATTCGGCGGCAAGCCCCACCACTTCGACCAGATCGCCTCGGTCCCCTATCCCCTGGCGCTCACCACGCCGAACATCAAGGACGGGACGTTCCTCCTCCGCACGGTGTTCCCCCTTACCATCGACACCGACTTCAAAGGCCTCCGCCTCAACGGGAGCGAGGTCCCCGTACTCGGCGTGCTCG
>JAKSQA010000075.1 GCA_024404335.1 Mailhella sp. | reverse complement strand
AACGCCGGTGCCGCTTTTCAGCTTGTACCACCAGACATCGCTCCAGGTCTTGGCGAAATCGTTCTGCTCCAGGATCACGGGCAGGATGGCGGTGAGGTTTGCAGCCTCTTCCCGGTCGCCCTCCTCCCGGGCCAGGCAGATGGGCTCAGGGTAGGCATCCACGGCGTCGGCATAGCGCGCAAGGCCCTGCAGACAGGCGCCGAGCCCCATCCAGAAACGGGAATCGTCGTGCACGATGAGGCACAGCAGGCGGAAGAGCTTCTCCGCATCCCCGTATCGGCCCTGGGAATACAGCTCCATAGCCTGGTCGAATACGGATTCGGTATCCTCCTGGGGAATGTCCGATGCCTGGGCAAGGCTTTCGCCTTTCAGAAGCCTGTCCACAATCCCGGCTATCCGTTCGCCATCGAATTCTTCCTGCATATTCCCCTCCTGTCGGGATGCGGCGCTCCGGCGCATGGCGCGACGGACCGCCTGTTTGTCTGCGTGCGGCACGGAGCCGCAGCTCGAAAATCCTGCCCTCGCCCGATATGCGGGCCCGGCCTTTCCCGCCCCTGCCGGGGGAGGAACTCCGGCATGCTGAGCCTCCGTGATGCGGCACCTGGGGGACGATCCCCCGCAGTAAACGGAAACGCACCCGGCACGGCAGCCTGAAAGGGCTCTCTGTCTCACCTATAGGTCATACGCCCATCGCGCGCAAGAGTCGGGGAGGAAGGGAGTATCCCGCTCGGGCAGCTCCATGCGGCCTGTAAAACAGGGGGACGGTCCATGCCCCCGCCGCCCGACCGCAGAACTCCGCGACACAACATCCGGGAGAATCGTCTGAAGACCGGTGCGGATGCTGCCGCAGCGAGGGACGGCTCCGACGCCATTCCAGCCGCCGTCCGCATGCGATGCTCCTCGACTGCGTGATGTGTGCCGCCGGCCTGCCATGCCGAGGTGCGCTTCCCGGAAAGGGACTTGTCCGGTCGGGCCGTTTGCGTGTATCCTGGCCGAAACGAACCCCTACCCTGCGGAGGCCCGCATGCCCTCTTGGATCTACTTCGCCTTCACGCTCATCATGCTCTGCGCCGTAGGCGCTGCGGCATCGCTTCTTGACGACAGGCTGCGCCGTGGGAAAAGCTGGAAGCAGGAAGGCACCGGAAGGAAGCACTAACCGCCTGATATGCGTGAGCAGCATCGGTCCGCATCGTATCAGGCAGAGTAGAAGCAGCATCATATATTGACATTGAAAATCAATTTCATTATATCTGTTTTCAGTGGAAAGAGGCGGGGCTTCCCGGTAACGATCCCTGATTCTTTCCCAAGCATCACGATTCTGCTGTTTTATTCAAACGGTAAATGGAGATTGAAAGATATGGCATGTTCACACTGTGGAAATTGCTGCTGCGGGCACAGGCATGACGCTGGATCCGAATGTTCACGCGAAAAAAAACAGGCGCCTTCCGTAAGGGAAGCCCTGCAGCAGCGACGTCCATGGATTCTCACATCTTTAGCAAAGGTATGCGGCCTAAGCGAGTTCAAGGCCGCTGAGGATCTTCCTGAGGATATGCGTGTCATTCTTCCCGGAAGCGAATTTGAAGAAGTCTGGAAAGGACTCTGCAGCTGGGAAAAAGCTTCCGTCGTGTTCAATCACTTCGGCCATCTTCTGCAGTTCAAATGCCGGATCAGTGAAGGAATGCCATCGCGGGGATACTACCATATAGCCGGAGAGTCAGGATTCACGGCGCATATCAAGTCGGATGAGATATCCCATATCTGTTATCTTTCCATGCCATTCATGGGCAAAGAAGTACACTCGATCCAGTTTTTCAATAACGAAGGCAAGGCTGTTTTTTCAGTTTTCCCAGGGAAGAACGGCAAAGAGGTCATTCCTTCCGTTCTTGAGTCGTTCATGAGTATGCGCCGTGATGCGGTGTTGAAGGCAGCATGATGGCATGCGTGAATGTGACAATCTGATTTCCTAGCATACGGGCACAGACTAAACACGGGCGCTTCCTGCAAAGAGCAGGAAGCGCCCGTGTCCTATCATCAATCCCCGTGGATGCCGTACGATCAGCCTTGAAGGAATCGGCGAGGAGCCATGCCGCTGCAGGAACAGCTGATTATCTGCGCGAAGAAGTTTTTCCTGCATCACATTCTGGGCATATTCCGTAAAGCACCATGTGATGGCTCGTCATCAGGAAGCCTCTCTCAGAGCAGACCGCTTCCTGAAGCTTCTCTATGTCATCATTGGTGAATTCGATCTTCTTTCCGCAGCGCTCACATACCAGATGGTCATGGTGCTGCTCCCTGACAGGCTCATAGCGGACCAGCCCGTCTTCAAAGCTGACGGCTTCCGCCAACCCGGCTTCGCAGAGAAGCTTCAGCATGCGGTAGACCGTTACCTGTCCGACGGAGGAATCCTGGCTGCGGACCTTCAGAAACAGCTCCTCACTTGTGACATGGCCGACGATCTTCATAAAGATCTGAAGTATGATCTTTCTCTGCAGGGTATACCTGAGCTTTTTACGAGAAAGAAACATTTCAAACTTGTGTTCGACCACTGCATCATATTTTCCCATTGAGGCTCCTTTGCAATGACATTTCAATCCGTATCTATTTCTGAATCCCCTGGCCTTCCGCTAATCTTCACATCTCCTAGGATCTTCCTCCCTCCCGGGAGCCTCCCCCGCCATGAGGCGAGTGAAAAACAGGCGCAGTGCCGATGCGCATCTGGCGGCATACCATTCTGGAGGATGTGGAAGCAGCACGGCTGCCCCCAGAAGAGCCACGACCAGAAGAGCCGCAGCCTGCAGGAGGACCGCCAGCGTCAGACCGAGAAGAACCACGGCCAGCACCAGCGTGACCAGGCATGCCGCGGAATGCTTCGCCCTTGCAAGCAGCGGCCTGATCACAGCGTCTTCCTATGGGCGGCAATATGCTGCATGCCTGCCAGGGTGAAGACGAGCCCTGCAGCACGATGGATTCCTCCGAAGCCGGCATAGACGCCTCCAATGGAGGCAAGAAGCGAAACCAGCATCACCTTGTTCGCCATCTTCGTGACACGGCGCGAAAGGACGGCCCGGCCGATTCTGTGCCGCAGGGGTTCGGCCTTCACCGCCGTAGGCAGGAAGGCCATGCCCGATTCCGCCATGGCTAGAAGACTTTCGCGGCTGATGACGGAAGCATCATAGGTTATGAGCAGGGAGCCGGTACGGGGATTGGCCTCCGCCGATCGCATGCCTTCCACGAGGGATACCGATGAGGCAATGAGCTCCGCGGTCTGAGGATCCTTCAGCGCCGGATGCCTCAGACGGACACGTCCGTCCACAAAGCTTGTGACATGATCAAGAACAGACATGGCTATTCTCCTTTAAGTACGGGGCGCATGGCATTCACGGATACGCCGACCGTGGTGCAGTTATGGCATACGGCGGAAAGCCCCGGCGTAAGAAGGCCTGTCAGCCCTCCGACCAGGAAGAGGGAGTTGAGCAGCATCGTCGCGCGGTAATTGAAACCTATGCGCCTCATCGTGCCGCGGCCGAGCTCCAGGGCCGTAACGAGCCCGGAAAGAGTGCCTCCCATAAGCACGACATCAGCGACCTCGCGCGCAAGATCGGCTCCCTCGCGGAGTGTGACGCCCACATCGGCAGCCGAAAGCGCCGGCGAATCATTGATTCCGTCACCCAGCATAAGCACGCGCCGCCCGGATTTCACAAGATCCTGCACGACCGAGGCCTTGTCTTCAGGAAGGACCTGAGCTCGGAACTCGCTGATGCCGAGTTTCGAGGCGACTGCCCTTGCCGTCCGCTCATCATCGCCTGTGAGCATCATGACATGGGAAATGCCGAGCTCTCCAAGGCACCGGATGAGCGCGGCGCTTTCAGGCCTGACGGGGTCCTCCATGGCGATGATCCCCTCAAGAGCCCCGTCTACGGCGAGATAGAGCAGGGAGTATCCGTTGCGGGAAAGCCTTTCGATCTCACTGACCATGATCGACACATCGATGCCCTCATCCTGGCAGAGATAGTGCCTGCTCCCCAGCAGGACGCGCTTTCCGCGCCAGAGGGATGCGATGCCGTGCGCAACGACGTATTCTACCTCGGTGTGCTCCTCCGCATGGCGGAGATCCCTTTCCTCGGCGCATCGCACCACCGCCTTTGCGACCGGATGGGGGAAATGCTCCTCAAGACATGCCGAAAGCCTGAGGATATCCTCCCTGGTGTATTTCTCAGGGTTGACGGAAAGGATCTCAGCCACTTCAGGATGCGATTGGGTCAGTGTTCCCGTCTTATCGAACACTACGGTATCTATTGCCGAAAGGCTCTCGAGGAACTTGCCGCCCTTAACCATGACCTGATGCCTTACGCCTTCATTCATGCCTGCGAGGATGGCAAGAGGGGTGGCAAGGCGGAGGGCACAGGAGTAGTCGACCAGAAGGACAGATGCAGCGCGGGTAAGATTTCGGGTAAAAAGCCACACAAGTGCTGCCAGCCCGAAAGTAAAGGGCACGGCGCGGTCGGCAAGCCGCTCGAATTGTCCCTGTATCCCCGCTTTGAGCTGATCGCTGTTTTCTATGAAGCGGACGATCTGCTGCATTCTGGTGTCACGGCCGATGCCAGTCGGCCGGATGAAGATCTCTCCGCTCTCCACTACTGTGCCGGCATAGACCGAAGAACCTTCCGCCCTCATGACGCCGAGCGGCTCTCCTGTCATGGATGATTCGTTGACCGATGCAGTTCCTTCGGCAACGACTCCGTCCACAGGGACAGCGCATCCGGAACGTACGATGACCCTGTCGCTCTCACAGATGTCCGCAAACGGGACAAGCATTTCCACTCCATCACGAAGTATCCATACCTTATCGACCTTGAGTGCCAGGTGAGACGCAAGGTTCTCAAGCGATTTCTTGTGGGTAAACTGCTCGAGCTGGTCCCCGAAGCCGAGAAGCAGCGTCAGCAGCGCCGCAGTACGGAAATCCCGCCTCAGTATGGATATCGCAATGGCGGTTCCGTCAAGGGCTTCCACATCGAACCTGAAATGGATCAGGGAGGAAACGCATCGCTTAAGAAACGGGATCGCCCCCAGCAGGCATGAGGCTATGCTGATCTGGACGGGCATGAAAGGCATGATGAAGAAATGCCTGATGAACGGGAATATTTTCGGACGTCCGCCATCTTTTTTTACGGAAAGGACGTAGGGATCACAGTCCGAAGGTGCCTCGTCAAGGAGGCGTGCTGCCGGAGCGAGGGCATTCTCGTCCGAATACGCAAGAAGCACGCTTCCCCGCCTGGGATTGATTCTGACGCCTTCTATCCCGTCTATCCTGTCGAGGGCATCTGCCAGGGATTCAGCCGTTTCCGTGGAGAATCCCCTGTCGGTGACAAGCCGTATTCTTCCGGGAATATGATGGATCACAAGAAATTTCATGGCAGCTCCAGGATCCGCAACTGACGGATCCGGTAAAAGCAGGCCGGGCACGACGAACGCACCCGGCCCTGAAGAAGAATGGAAACCGGCACTGCCGGACGATTACGCTTCGGCTTCTTCGGCAGCCTTGGCGGCCTTTCGCTGGGCGGAGACGGCCCGGGCCTCGGCAACGACGTCTTCCATTCCTTCCCGGACGCAGTCGGTCTTAGCGAGAAGCGCTTCCTTGGCATCAAGGCCGCGGCTGATCACTTCAGCAGCAAAGGGCTTGAGATCGAGCTTGCCGCGGCTGACGGCAACAGCACCGATTGCGCCCAGTGCCGCACCGCCAAGAAAAAAAAGACCGTACTTGAGATTGGTATTGAGATTCATGGAACACTCCCGCAGGTTTTTCCTGCCAGCTCCTGGATTTCATGCATTTCCGGCGGAGCATATCCAAAAATGCATAGCATATTGAATATAAATTGTTATCTCAATACGTAAATACTAGATTACTCACTTTAT